>DBWD01000001.1:5505-14673 GCA_002308555.1 bacterium UBP3_UBA1247 | reverse complement strand
TATGGCGTCGCCGGCGATGACCGCCAGGATGAACAGTATGAGCAGCAGAGGAATGGCAAGTTCCGCAAGCAGGCTGGGAGTCTTGTAATCCCGGTCGCAGGAAACGCAGTGGAGCGTCACCTCCGTGCGGCGCAGCCTGGGGACCAGGAAGGTCAGCCAGCGCAGGGAAAAAGGTATCTCCTTGCCCTCGTCGGCGATGATAAGGGAGAACTTTTCCTGGCAGTGCGGGCAGTGGGAGCTCAGGACGTCGTAGCCCAGAAGCCGCAGGGAATCCTCCCGCTGCTTTTTCTGCAGTTCGTGAAGCCTTATTTCCTCTTCCCGTTTCGTGGGGCCGAAGATGTTTTCGCTCCGCTTGGTTTCGGGAGCCTCTTCCTCTTCCCCGGAGAAAGAAACGTCTTTCAGATCTTTGACCATAAGTTAAAATCCCGCCCGGCCGAATCGCCGTTCCAATTCCGCGTAGGTTAACATGATTATCGTGGGCCGTCCGTGGGGGCAGGTCCAGGGAGTCCCGGTCTGGGCCAGCTCGTCCAGCAGGGCCTGGCAGTCTTCCAGGGTCAGCTGGTGGTGGAACTTGATGCTTTTCCGGCAGACCATCACCAGGGCCAGGCGCCTTCTGATCTCCTCCACCCGGGAGGTGCTGCCCAGAAGCTTCAGGTCCGCGGCCATGTCCGCGAAGAGGTCCCGCAGGGCCGAGGCTTCCAGGAAAGCGGGCACGGCGTCCACTTTCAGGGTCCTGGGCCCGAATTCCTCCACGGCGAAGCCGGCTTTCCTAAGCTCGTCCAGCCTTCCTTTCAGAACGGCCATCTGCTCCGGGGAAAGCTCGAGTTTTTCCGGCAGCAGCAGGGCCTGGCTGGGAGGGCTGGCGTTCTCGAAAGCCGCCAGGGCCTTCTCGTAATTTATGCGCTCGTGGGCCGCGTGCTGGTCTATGATCCCGATGCCGCCCCGCAGCTCAGCGATGATGTACATCCCGCCCGCCTGGGCCAGCACCCGGGCGCCGGAAAGCGGGTCTTCCGCTTTTTCCGCCGGCTGATCAGCCGCGTCGGGCCTGGCTTCCCCCGCGCCCCGGTAGTCGGCGGTGCGGTCCGCCTCGCCCGCCGCGGCGTTTTGCTCCTCCGGCAGGCAGTAGATCTTTTTCCAGTCTTCCACGCTCATCCTCTCCCCGCGTATGACGGGAGAGTCGGAAGGTTTCGGGAAAGAGGACCGGTAGCCGGCGCTGGGGTCGGGAGAGCCGCCGAAGCCGGCGTTCTGGCGCTCCCTCAGGGAGACGTCCGGCACCGGCGCGTCCCCGCGCAAAGCCTCCGAGACCGCCCGGGCGATGAGGTCCTGCACGAGGTGCTCGGAGCGGAAGCGGATGTCCAGCTTCGCGGGATGCACGTTCACGTCCACGCTGCCGGGAGCCACGGTCAGGAAAAGAAAAGCGTAAGGGAAGCGTTCCTGGGGCAGCAGCGTGCCGTAGGCGCGTTTCAGAAGCGCCGCCAGCCAGGGGCAGCGCACCGCCCGGCGGTTCACGAAGAAGAAGATCTCCTGCCTGGTGGAGCAGCCCGCGGTCCAGGGGGAAACGAAGCCCTCTATGGTCCTGCCTTCCTGGGAACGGCCGACGGTGATAAGGGACTTGGCGAAAGCGGCGCCCCTCAGCTGGCCGAGCCTGGCGGCCAGCGCCCGCATGAAGGGAACGTCTGTTCCCTGGGGCGGCAGGTCGAAGACCTCGGTCTTGTCCACCACGTAGCGGAAGCCCACGTGGGGGTAGGCCAGCACCGCGTTCTGCATGAAGCGGGCGATATGGCCCATTTCCGTGGCGTCCGTCTTAAGGAATTTCGCCCTGGCGGGCACGCAGAAGAAAAGGTTTCTCACGCTGATGGTGGTGCCGGCGGAGCGGGCGGCGTCGGAAACATTGAGCTCGCCGCCGCCTTCCACGCTGATCCTGGTGCCCTTCCCGCCGGAGCGGGGGCAGGTGACCATCTCGAAACGGGAAACGGAGGCGATGGAGGGCAGCGCCTCTCCCCGGAAGCCCAGGGTCCTGACGTCGGAGATGTCGTCAGCCGTCCTTATTTTGCTGGTGGCGTGGCGCTGCAATGACAGCTTCGCGTCCTCCCTTTCCATGCCGCAGCCGTCGTCGGAGACCTGGATGAGCTTTCTGCCGCCCTCCCCTATCTCCACGCAGACGCGCCTGGCCCCGGCGTCCAGGGAATTTTCCACCAATTCCTTGACCACCGAGGAGGGACGCTCCACGACTTCGCCCGCGGCGATCTTGTTGGCCACGTCTTCCGAGAGCAATTTTATTCTGTTCTTTTCTTCCGTCATGAATGATTTATTATAGCATATCGGAAAGCCTTTCGCGGGCGGCGCAAAGGTCCGGCAGGACCGCCAGGGCCAGCTCTTTCTCGCGCTCTCCCGGGGCCACCAGGTCGGGCACCATGAGGGAAGCCATGCCGGCTCTTTCCGCCGCCTCCAGGCCCGCGGGGGAATCCTCCAGCACCAGGCAGTTTTCCGGCGGGACCGCAATAAGCTCGGCGGCTTTCAGGAAAATGTCCGGGGCGGGCTTGCTCTGGGCAACCTCCCAGCCGCTTATGACGCTGTTGACCCGGTGGAGCAGACCCACCATCTTCAGTTTCTGCAGGATCTGGGAGCGGGGCGAGCTGGAGGCCACCACCCTGGGCACGGCCTTCGCGTCCAGCAGGTCGAGGAGTTCCGCCAAGCCTTTCTTCGGCCTGCCCTCTCCCCTGCCTATGGCTTCCACGATAAGCGCGGCGGTGCGGTCCCGCACCGCGTTGGTCTCCTCTTTCGTAAAGCCGTATTCCGCCTCGAAGTAGCCGTAGGTGTCCGAGCGGGCGTGGCCGATGAGCTGGCGGAAGAACTCGAAGGTCATCTCCCGCCCGTTCTTTTCCCTGATGGCCTGGGCCATGGCGCGCATGGCCACCGGCTCGGTGTCCAGCATCAGGCCGTCCAGGTCGAATATTATCGCTTTGACAAGTATATTTTTCATGCTTATAGATTTTAGCAAAGATGGAAGTTATGATAAAATTCAAAACGTCAGGTCAATCGTAACCAACGGACGTCCTCCGAAAAAACAGCGAAAACCATGTCAGGATCAAGACAGCTTCTCCTCGCGGCGGCCGCCGCCCTCTTTTCCTCCCTCGCCCCGGCGGCGATCGACAACATGCTTCTCGGCAAAATGACGACCCCGGACGGCCAGGTCAGGCAATGCTTCCTGACCATCGAGCGCGGCTCGAACGCGGGGAGCAACGTTTTCTACAAGCTCTCCTACCGGGAGGAAGGCCGGAACGTGATCAAGGTCTTCAAGGGGCAGGAAAACCGGGAAGGCTTCCTCTTCGCCCGGGACGCGGAGGGGAAAAACGCCCTGACCGGCCTGCTCGAGGAGGACTTTTTCAGCGGCAGCGTGGTGCTGCCCGACCAGACCGTGGTCTGCAGCCTCGTCGTGAAAAACGGCGAGCTCCTTAGGCAGGAAAGCGAGCGGCTGGAATCCGCCCAGTCGCCGGCGGAACCATCCGCCGCGCCCCTTCCCGCGGCGGGCGGAAACGACGGGTATTCCGGGAAAGCGCGCTTTGGCGACGGCTCGGAAAAAGTTTTCCAATTCAGAGTCGGGAAGGAAACCGCCGGGAACGGGCGCTCCTTTTTCCTCAAGATTGGCGAGCAGCCTGAGGAAGAATTCGCCGGCACCCTCAAGGACGGCGGTTTCCAGGCCGCTTCCAAAACCGCGGGCGGACGCATCCAGGGCGTTCTGAAAAACGGCGGCGTGAAAGGCGTGAAGCTGGACGCCCAGGGCTGGCAGGAATGTTTCTTCGAAAGCGGGACGGGCGGCGCCCCGGAAAGCGCCGGCCTCCGGGACGCCGCTTTCCTGGCGAGCGACTGGGCGGCGGAGTTTGTTTTAAAAGGCAGCTNNCTTTGAAAGGCAGCTACCACGACGCGCTCATGTTCGTGACGCCCGCCAAACTGGAAATCGGCTTCCCCAAGGACAACGTCAGAACTTTCCGCCTTACGCGGGAAGGATACGGGAACAGCGAGATCCGGGAGACCTTCAAGGGCAATCTGGGGAAAGAATATTTCAAAGCCGCGGTCATAGACGGCCGCGGCGCGGTGCGCGAGATCAGCGGAAAACTGAGAGACGGAAAGCTAAAGGTCCTGGAACGCGAGAACGGGAAAGTCACCGGCTCCTGCGAGTTCGATTTCGCGGGCGCCAGCTTGTCCGGCGGCGACTCGGAGGCGAAGGCGGAAAAAGATCTACCGACTCCGAAGGAAGCCAAATACTCCGGCACGCTCACCCTTGCCGGGGAGGATCTGAAGCTCACCGTTCTGGCGCGCCGCCCGCGGGACTCCGAACAGGGCAACATCGGCCTGACGTTCCATCTCAACTTTGAGGACGCTAACGTCGAGCCGCGATATTTCCGGGGCAGGCTCGATAAGGGCAGGATAAGCGCGGCCGATCAGGAGGGAAAGAAGACCCTGAGCGCCACCCTTAAGAACGGTCGTCTGGAAGGCTTCATACTGAACGAGGCGAAGGAAGTCGCCGCGGCCTTCCGGGCGGAAGAGGAGAAAACGGAGACTCCCGATATTCCAATGACTTTTTGGAAGGGAGAGATAACAAAAGACGGCGAGACCTGGAGCCTCCGCCTGACCTGCGGCCACAGCATGCTCACCGGCCTGGACGTCATCCAAGCCATTTACGCCCGCAACTCAATAATGTACCTGGCCTCTTTTTCAGGAAAAATAAAGGACGGGACTTTTTCCGCCAAAGACGACGGCGTTTACAAAAGCGAGCTTGAAAGCATTGAGGGGACCTACACCTCGGACAGCATGGAGGGCGAAATAACCTTCCGTTCCGGCGTAAAAGCCTCCTTCCGGGCCGTAAAAAGGGAAGGCCCGCAATAATCCTTATTCCGGAAGTTTTTCCAGCTTGTCCCCCTCCACGATCCTGCGGTAGTAGCAGGAGGAGCGGGCAATTCCTTTGGAATCCTTGGTGTGGCAGGCGCCTTTGCCAACCGGTCTCACTAGATAAAGCAGGGAATTTTGCTCGCAGTTTACCCTTATTTCCACGATCTTCAGAACGTCGCCGGAAGTCGCGCCTTTCTCCCACAGCTCGTTCCTGGAGGTGCTCCAGAAAGTGGCGTTGCCGGTCTTCAGGGTGTGCTCAAAGGCCTCTTGGTTGGCGTAGGCGATGATCAATAGTTCGCCCGTCTCCGCGTTCTGGACCGCCACCGGCAGAACGTCGGCGCCGCACATGGCGACTTTTTTCAGTTTCGTGAAATCCAGCGTGAGCTGGGAGCCTTCCTCTAATTCCTTGGACATAAATTCATCCTTGTTTTAATTTTGAGCCGGAACGGCCGCGTCCTTTGTTTCCTCGTTACTATCGTCGTCCTCCCGGCCTCTCAGCGCCATGGACAGAACGAAAAGCCCCGTCAGCATAAGCCCGGGCACGTAAAAGTCGAAATCCAGCAGATTGTGCAGAAAGAAGCCGATGGAAGCCACGATGCAGGCAAGCTGGAAGGCGTCCTTTTTGAAGGAAAACTTGAAGTTGTCCCAGCCGTTGACGAAGGGCAGCGTCAAAGCCAGCAGGCTTCCCAGGGCCGCGAACATGCCGAACTCGGCCCACATCTGCAGTATGGTGTTGTGGACGAACCTGCTGGGCTCGGCGTTGGCTGGCTTCCAGGCCCTGTACCAGTAGTCGAAGGAGTTGTAGCCGCAGCCCGTCAGGGGCTTCTGCCTGAGCATCCTCACGGCCACTTTCCAATAAGTCAGCCTGGCGTCGCCCGAAGAGGAAAGCTTGGCCCCCAGATTCGCCCCGTAGCCCCAGAGGAAACTGGCGGCGGTGAAAAGGGCGCCTCCTCCCAGGATCACAAAGAGCCAGGTCTTGGAAAGCTCCCTGGCCTTGAAAAGCACAAAGCCCCAGGCCGCCGCCATGACGAAGGTGATCGCGATGACGGATTTCGAGCGGGTGTAGAAAAGCGTCAGGAGCGCCAATAACGCCGCCGCTCCCCCCAGCGTCTTGATCACTTTTGTCCTACTGGACTTCCAAAGCCCCAGGGCCACGAAAAAGGCCAGCATGGAGTAGGCCGCCAGAATATTGGGGGAAGTGAAATTGGCGCTCACCCGGGGGCTCACAAGACGCTGGAAAGAATAAGTCTCCTCGGCGTTGTGGGTGCCGGCAAGCCAGTTGTTGGTGTAGGCCGCGAAATCGCTGAAGCCCTGCTCCTGGGCATAAAGTTCCCTGGTCCTCTCGAGGCCTCCGTGGAACTGGGCGGCGGCGTTGAAGGCCACCACGATCATGGCCAGACATATCACCACCGCCGCCGCGTCCCGGCGTTTCCTCTCCAGGAACCCGACCGCCGCGGCGTAGAAGAAAGCGCCGTACAAAACGAAGAGCGCGGTGCCCCAGGGGTCGCGGAACTGGGCCAGTTTCGACATCTTTCCGGAAGCCATGATGGGGAGCATGATGAGCGCCCAGCCCAGCCCGGCGTAGGTGACGTTGTGGCTTTTTAAAAGGACCTTGCAGCGCATGGCCAGCGCCAGCACGGCGACGATGCCTATGAAAAAGAGAAGGTACTCCAGATTCTTGTTGGGATAGGAATTTTGGAAAAGCGCCACGTAGGCGGAGGAGAAAAGCGAGGAGGGCGAGGCGTCCTGGGGCTTAAGGTCGACTTTGTTTTCTATGAGAGTCTTCTGCAGCTCCTTGTTCTGGGGCGTGCCGAACCACAAGGGCGACCAGAAAAGCGCCATCAGGAGCGCGATGAAAAGCACCTTGGTCAGAAAACGCCCGAAAAAGCCTTCCTTGTCGGTTATGACTCCTAACGAATTTTGTTCCATATGATCTCCTTGGAATTAAAGACCGGACCTTCCTTGCAAACTCTCAGCATTCCCGAGGCCGTGGGCACGACGCAGCCCACGCAGACTCCCACGCCGCAGCCCATGTAGGCTTCCAGGCTCACCTGCAGGGAGAAACCTCTTTTCTCCGCCAGCTCCGCCAGGGCTTTCAGCATGGGCAGGGGGCCGCAGGCGTAGGCTTCCGTCTCCCCCAGGGGAAGGCCGGATCCCAAGATGGCGTCGATGACCGTCCCCTTCACGCCCAGGCTGCCGTCGTCGGTGGCCGCAATGGGCTCGAGGCCCAGCGCCGCGAATTCTTCCTTCAGGATCAGGTCCTCGGCACTCCTGGCGCCCAATACGACCTTGGTCTCGACGCGGCCCTTCAGCCGGGAAGCCAGGAACCACATGGGCGGGGTGCCCACGCCGCCGCCGATGAGCAGCGCCGGCTTGCCCGTCGGCGTGAAGCCGTTGCCCAGGGGTCCTATGAGATCCAGGTCCTGCCCGGCTTCAAGCTCGGAGAGCGCCTTGGTGCCTTTCCCCACCGTTCTGAAGACGAAGGTCACCTCGCCCTTTTCCGCGTCCAGATTGGCGATGGAAATGGGCTTTCTCAGAAGCGTGGCTCTCTTGGTGTCCAGCTCCGCGAACTGCCCGGGGCGTCCCTCGGAGGCGGTCCGGGGTGCCTTCAGGGTCAGAAGGTAGTGGTCTTTATTGAGTGGCCGTTTGGCCAGAACGATCGCGTTTTCCCGAAACATTTTTCAAATGCTGAATTTTGTGATTATTTTACCAAAGGTCCTGGAAAGGAAATTCAGAAGGGAGCTGAAATGGAAGATCCTGTCCAGCAGGGAGCGCTTGAGCATGATGGCGTCCGCGGGGCAGAACTCGTGGCAGCAGTAGCAGCGGATGCAGTCCTTGCTGACCTTGACGCCCCGCTCCGGGTCGATGGCGGGCGGCTTCACGGGACAGCCGTTCCGGCAGCGGAAGCACTTCACGCATTTCTTGGGATCTATCACGGGATGGGGAGCCCACTGGGCCCCGAACCAGCGCATGAACCATTTGGGCATGGGCAGCATCCTGATGATGCTCTTGCTGTGGGAGACCTGCTTGAAATCCTTCACCTTCACATCTTCCGGGGAAAGCAGAGGATAGGTTATCTCCTCCTCCCGGCAGCCGTAGCCGTCTTTCAGGGCGGCCGCGGTGGTGGGGACTTTCCCGGGCTCGATGCCGATGACGCGGCAGGCCGCGATGTCCACGGCCGTCAGATCAGGCGAAGCCAAAAGCAGACCCACTTCCCTGGGGCTGCCCCCGGAGGGGCCGTTCCCTTCCATGGCGACCACCGCGTCCATGATGGCCAGGGAAACGCCCGCGGTCTTGTTTATCTCCACCATGAGCTGGCCCATGAGG
Organism: bacterium UBP3_UBA1247; assembly: GCA_002308555.1. The sequence goes on along the minus strand of DBWD01000001.1, from coordinate 6,456 downwards.
TCCCTGTCCCTCAGGCGCAGATGATAGTTGCTTTTCCTGACGCCCACCATGAGCCCGTACTGGTTTTTGATGGCGCCGGTATAATCCATCTGGACGTGGGTCTTCAGTTTCGGGAGCGTAATGATGACGTCCGCCTCCTTCACGGCCCTGGCCAGCACCAGGCGCTGGGAGATCTTGTTCTCCGGGCGGGGATACTCGTCCTCGTTCTCGAAATCAGCCAGCCCCACTTCCTCCCTTTTCAGGATCTCCTCGAGCCCGCCGGAGCTGATGGCCTGCCTCATGGTGCCCATGCCGGGGCTGTCGCCCACGAAAGGTATGCCGCCGGCTTCCTTGACCAGCTTCACGACCGCCTCCACCACCGCGGGGTTGGTCGTTACCGCTTTGGAAACGGGAAAAGAGCCGAGCAGGTTCGCCTTCAGCAGAACTTTCATGCCCGGCTTGACAAAAGCTTCCATGCCCCCCAGGGGGGCAAGAAGTTCGCGGGTCTTGGCAAGCGTGTCCTCGTAGGTGGCGCGAACTATTGAGACTTGCGACATTGCTTGGACGCGCCTTGTTTGAGAGGTTTAAGTTTCGCGTATTTCGCCACCAGGACTTTCGGGGAGGGCAGGTTCTCGAACTCGATGGTCAGCCTGGCGGTCTCGCCCTCGCCGGCGATGGAAGTTATGACGCCGCTTCCGAAATGGGTGTGCACCACGGTCATGCCCACCGTCAGGTCGCCCGTGTCTATGGTGCCCGCCGGCTTGGAGGGCAGCTGCTGGGAGGAGGCGCCCTCGCTCAGGATCGTCTTGCGGTTGCTGAAGCGGCACTCCACGTGGGCCGGCTCGATCTCGCTCAGGAAGCGGGAGGGATCCCGGGACTGGATCTGGCCGAAGACCGTGCGCTTCAGGGCGCAGGAAAGGAAGAGCCTCTCCTTGGGCCTTGTCATGCCCACGTAGCAGAGGCGGCGCTCCT
>DBWD01000001.1:300-5407 GCA_002308555.1 bacterium UBP3_UBA1247 | reverse complement strand
TCGTTCCACTTGTCGATGTCGGCGGTGATGGCCACCTCGTTCAGGAAGCCTTCCGTGCTGGCCTTCTCGTCCGCGGAGGTGTTCTCGTAATCGGCCACCGCCGATTTCAGCTCGCCGATGTTGCTCCGGCGGTCCGCGTCGGCCTCGTCGTCACCGGGACAGACCTTCTCGACGTACTCGGTCTTCTCCAGGATGAAATCCAGGAATTCCGTGGGCAGCATGCTCTTCTGAGCCTCGGCCAATTCCTCCATAAGGGCGAGGAACTTGTCCAGCTTCTTGTGCACGCCGTCCGTGAAACGGTCGATGCGGCGGTGCTGCTTGATGGCCTCGAAGAAGGTGATGCCCGCGGTCTGGGCGAAACTGGCCAGGTATTCCTGGGTGGTCTCGCCAAGGCCCCTGGTGGGGCTGTTGATGACCCGGCGCAGGCTCACGTCGTCGAAGGTGTTCAGCGCCGCGCGCATGTAGGAAAGCAGATCCTTGATCTCTTTCCTGTTATAAAAGCTCACGTCCCCCACCAGCTTGCAGGGGATGCGGTTCCTGACCATCTCCTCCTCGATNNACGCGGGAGAGCAGATGGACGCGGTAGAAGACCACGATGTCCTTGCGCTTGTAGCCTTCCCTCAGAAGTTTCTTGATCTGCCTGACCACCTCCGCGGCTTCCTCGCGCTCGTCCTTGGCGCTGAAGAAGGAGACTTTCTTGCCCTCCGGGTTTTCCGTCACCAGTTCCTTTTTCCAGCGGTTCTGGTTATGGGCGATAACGTCGTTGGCCGCCTTCAGGATCGAGCCGGTGGAGCGGTAGTTCCTTTCCAGGATGGTTCTCTTCGCTTCCGGGAAATCTTTCTCGAAGGAGAAAATGTTCTCTATCTCGGCTCCCCTGAAACGGTAGATGGACTGGTCGGGATCGCCCACCGCGAAAGCGTTCCTGTGCTTCGCCACCAGCATCTTCACAAGCTGGTACTGGGCGTAGTTGGTGTCCTGGCATTCGTCCACCAGCACGTAGTCGAAAGTCCCCTGGTATTTTTTCAGAAGCTCGGGCTCGCGCTTGAGCAGAAGGACCGTCTGCATGATAAGGTCGTCGAAATCCAGCGCCCTGACGCGCCTGAGTTCCCTTTCGTATTCCTTGTAGACCTTCGCCACCAGGTCGTCGATGTATTCCTTGGATTTCTCCGCCCGGCGGGCGAATTTTTCCGCGGTCTCGAGCCTGTCCTTGGCCAAGCCTATGGCGCTGGCGAAAAACTGGGGCTTGAGATGCTTGTCCGAAATGTCCTGCCGGCGCATGCATTCCTTGAGGAGCGTCAGCTGGTCGTTCTGGTCGTAGATGACGAAGCCGTTTTCATAATTGAGCTTCCCGCGGTTCGCCCTGAGGACTTTCAGGCAGAAGGAGTGGAAGGTCGAGATGGGCACGGATTTCCCCACGAGTTTCTCCACCCGGTTCTTCATTTCCCGGGCCGCCTTGTTCGTGAAAGTCACCGCCAGGATCCTTTCCGGCTTGACGCCCTGGGACACAAGGTAGGCGATGCGGTAGGTTAGCACTCTGGTCTTGCCGCTGCCCGCGCCCGCCACGACCAGCTGGGGTCCGTCGGGAGCGGTCACCGCCTTCAGTTGGGCGGGGTTCAAACATTTCGCGAGATCGAGGGAAGATCCGCCGGCGGCGGCTTTGCCGCTCTTGGCGGTCGCCTTAGTTTTCTTAGTTGAGGTGGCCATAGGAAAAAGGAACGGAAAAAATAATTAATAAAGTATTTTCATTCTTTATTTTAGCAAAAGCCTCCGAAAATTGCAAAGGGCCTTGCCCGCCTCCTATTCCCTTTCCTTTCCAGCATTTAAGCCGCGCGGCTTGCCGTTTTTCTAAAAAAAGATAATTTTCGGCAAGACTACGCCGCGTCTCCTTTTTACCGGCGGAGCATTCCGGTTCCGCTGACAGAAATCAAAAAGCATTATTAATAAAATTAGGGCATGCTGTGTTTTTCCGCCGCGAACCGGCGCGGGCTGATACTGCCCGTGACTTTGCTTTTCCTGCTGCTCCTGGGGCTGCTGGCCTCGGTCATATGCGCTTCTTTCCTTTCGGAGAAAAAGCTCTCCGACAATCTGCTGGCAAGCGAGCAGGAGGAGCTGGTCTTCTCCTCCGCCGCCGAGCATCTGCGCTCCCTTTTTCTCTCGGCCCAGATCAGGGACCCCTCCGCCTGGCTCCGGCCCGGGAAAGCGGGGCCCTACGCCGTGAAAGGCGGAGACGAAGGAACCCTCGGCTCCTACTCCATCAGGCTGAGGCGCACGAAAGGCGGCCCGGCCTGGCAGGATTTCTGGGACGGGGAAAAATGGCGGTCGCAGGAGTCCCCCGCCCTCTCGCCGCCCCGGGAGATCTTCCTGGCCCTGAAGAAAGAGGCGGGAGGAAAACGGGAGGAAAAGGATCTCCGCTCCCTGGCCTTTCTGCTCAGCGACGCCTGCGACGAGAACCACGCCCTGCAGGAAAACGCCGGGACCTACGGGGCGGAGGCCGTCAATTTTTCCGAGATCATGTCCGACGACGGCAGCGAGCTGAGGTTCTGCTACCGCGCGGACGCCGTTTACCGGGAACGCTCCGTGGCAAGCCTCCCCTACTTTTACGGAAACAGAAAATACGACGAACGTGAGCCTCTGGGTCTTGATCAGCCGGAGACCCGGGAGCTTTTCGATCCCGGAACGGCCCGCAGGATCGAAACGGAGGAATGTTTCCGCGGGAACGGCCGCGTGGCCCTGAAACTCTCCGCCGAGCCGCCGCGCCCCGACGACGGCGCGGCGCTCCTCCGGGGATGGCAAAAAAAGAAGGGCCGGCTCTACCCCGCCGACGACCTTTGGAAAAACGCCTCCGCCGCCTTCTTCGGCCTGGCGGTGCCGGACATCACGCCCAGGGCGGTGAAAAGGATCGCTGCCTCCGACGGCGGGTTCGTCTACTTCGCGGACGATCCCGCCCTCTGGACTTCCGTGACCAACGGCGCTTTCCGCTTCGTCCAGCTCAGGGGCTGGGTCCATTCCGAGACGCTCTACGCCGAGCGGCCGAATCTCCCATTGTGGCTGGGAATAAGCGGGCTGCAGAAGGAAAAGTATTACGAAGTGTTTTTGCAGGACGCCAATTTCCCCGTGCCCACGAAAGACAAAACCTACGCCCTGAAAAGGAACGCCAGGATCGCGCTGCCCGCCGGGAAAGGGAAAAAACTGGTCGAGGCCCGGGATTACACTTTCCCCTACGACGAGGGAAAGCCTCTGAAAAGCGACTCCAAGGGAGAGCTGGAGCTGACCGTGGAAAGTCCGGGGGACGCCGCGCCAAACTTGAGGCTGCGCCTCAACAGCCTTTATTTCAGGCGGCCGGACGTCGTGGCCATCCGCAACGAAAGCGAGGAGCCGCTGCTTTTGTCCAACTGGAGCCTGAGCGTGCAGACGGGCGGCGACCCGGTGACCGTGGGCGTTCTGCCCGGCCACGCCGCCTTGCGTGGCGGGGAGCGCTTTTATCTTACGGACCAGCCGGAGATATTCTGCGCCGAAAGCGGGCGCGAGATCCTGCGCTGGGAGAACGGCCGGCAAAGAGGAGAAGTGGCGGCGCTGCCGGAGGCGGACTGGGGGCTGGATTACAGGATCTCGGAGGTCAGGGAAACGCGGCAGGGCGCCCAGTACCATTCCCTGGTCAAATGCGAAAGCGCTTTCTGGCGCAAGGACGAGCTTCTGGGCGAGATCGTGGAGATAGTGAGCGGCCGCGAGTCCGCGGACAGCCTTTCCCCCCGCGGCCTGCGCTTCCCCGTGGAAGGCGGCAACGGCTCCCGGACCCTGGTCTTCTCGAACCTGAGGCTGGAGCGCTACGCCGGGCTGCGGGAAGGCGACACGCTCCGGATCCTGGGGCTGCCCAGGCATCTGGAATACGCCGCCCTGACTCTGAAAAACGAGTACGCCCAGGTCGCGGCGCGCACCCGGGGCGTCATGTGCCCGGAGGATCTGCCCGCGGGGGCGAGCCTGGCGCGCGTTTCGGGACAGTGGCGGCCCTGCGCCGCGCCTTTCAAAGCTTTTGAGAAGGGACGGACGCGAAAATTTTTCGACGTTCCCCTGAAGGGGCTCTCCCAGGTCCTGGAATTTTTGACCGGCCAGCCGGAGGACCCGCTTCCCCTGGAGGAGGCGGTCCTGTCCAGCTCCGCGCTGACCTTCGAGACCGCGGAGCTGCCGGCCCGCGAAGCCGCCTACGAGGGGGAGTGGAAGCTGGCCGGGGGAAGGCTGGGGAAAAGTTCCCGGGGCCTGGCTTTCGAGGGTCCCGCTTTCTCTCCGGGTTTCTGGCGGGGCCAGAAAGTCCGCTTCCTGAGCGGCAGAATGAAGGGCGAAGTTTTCGCGGTCACCGGAAGCCTCCACAACACAGTCCTGCCCCTTTCCCGCTCCCTGAAGGGGCGGGAGCTGGCGCCCTCCCCCGGCGACCTGGCTTCCCTGGGCCCGGGCTACCGCGAGATCTTCTACGTCAGCGACAAAAGCGGGCAGAGCGGCGTCTGGACTTTCTCCAACATGTGGGAGCGCGCGGGCGGCGCCCTTTACCTGAAAGGGCTTTCCGACGCCGTGGTCTCCGGGGAGTTTCTGGAGGAGAACCACAATGCCGGGATCGCGCCCGCGCTTTTCGATTTCGAGCAAGGTCGCTGGGAAGATTTTCCCCCCTTCCGCTATCACAAGAACGACGCGGCCTTCCTGACGTTGATCCAGGACAGGTTCGTCTCGCCCCGGGGGCTTCTGAAGATCAGGCTCCGCTCATTGGATCTCAACGATCCCCTCGGCTCCGGGACCGCCTGGTTCCAGGGCCTGGCCGTGGTTCCGCCCCTCAGAAAAAACTCCGCGGCCGCGGGCGCTCCCGAGGATCCGCCTCCCTCCGGCTGGGCCATTCCCCTGACGGTTCCCTGGAGCGGCTTTTCCTCACTGGAAGGCGGGGCGGAAGAGCGCCTGAAGATCCGGGAGAAAAGCGAGCCCACCGAGGCGGAATATCTCCTCGAGGTCACCTTGAGCAAAAGCGCCGGGAACAAGACCCGGCAGGCGCTCAGGAAGCTGCGCCGCTACCTTGTCAGGATCGGCCCACCCTCGCTGAAAAACGGGAGGCGGCCGCTGCTCTTCT
>DBWD01000001.1:0-241 GCA_002308555.1 bacterium UBP3_UBA1247 | reverse complement strand
TTCAGGGAGTCGATGCAGGCCTGGGTCAGAGCCAGGGACTTGGCCGCGTCGCGGTAAGTCGAGGGGTTCTTGGACCAGTCGCCGCTTCTGACGGCGTCGATGAACTTCTCGTTCTCGTAGACATACATCGTCCCGCTCCTCTGGGTGAAGAGCGTCTCTTCCCTGGCGCTCTCAACTTTGATCGTGCAAGTGCCGAGATTGACGTGGTATTTGCGCTTCTCGCCGAAGAGGACCACTTCGT
>DBWD01000126.1:704-10765 GCA_002308555.1 bacterium UBP3_UBA1247 | reverse complement strand
GTGAAGTACTGGTATTTGCCCTTCAAAATGTCAGGCATCTCCACGTACTCGATGGTCCCTTCCGTTCCCAGGGCCTTGAACATGGCTCTCGCCACCTCGTTCCAGCTCTGGGCCTTCCCGGTGCCGATGTTGTAGATGCCGCCTATCGAGGGATTCTGGTAGAAATACATGATCACTTCCACCACGTCTTTCACGTAAACGAAATCCCTTTTCTGCTCGCCGTCCGCGTAGTCCTGGCGGTCGGAGGCGAAGAGCGAGATCTTCTTTTCGTCCCTGGCCCTGGGGAAAGCCTTCAGGATCATGGAGCGCATGCTGTCCTTGTGGTATTCGTTGGGGCCGAAAACGTTGAAGAAGCGGAAGCCGGTCAGCTTGTTCTGGCATTTGTTCCTAATGAGCCACTCGTCGAAAAACTGCTTGGAGTAGCCGTACATGTTGAGGGGCCTGAGCCTGGGGGTCAGCTCGTCGGAGTCGCTGTAGCCCAGCGAGCCGTCGCCGTAGGTGGCGGCGCTGCTGGCGTACCACATCTTCTTCCCGTTCTTCAGCGCCCAGGCCGCCAGGGCCTTGGTGTAGTTCAGATTGTTGGCTATGAGATAATCGGCGTTCTTTTCCGTGGTGCTGCTGCAGGCGCCCAGATGGATGATGCCGTCGATGTTGTCCAGCTTGCCCTGGCTCATGAGCACCATGAACTCCTGCTTGTGCATGTACATTTCGTATTTCTTGCCGACAAGGTTTTTCCATTTCTCCGTGCTGGCCAGATTGTCCACCACGATTATGTCGGTCTTTCCGTAATCGTTCAGTTTCTTCAAAAGGCAGCTGCCGATGAAGCCCGCTCCGCCTGTGAGGACTAACATGATATTTCTCCTTTGTGTTCCGTTCAGAAACGGCTGATGGTTAATGTCAAAGCGTACATGATGGGCGCGCTCAGAAGCAGACTGTCCAGAACGTCCAGCATGCCTCCCATGCCGGGGATGTAGGAGCCGGAGTCCTTGATGCCCGCGTCCCTTTTCCAGACCGACTCCACCAGGTCGCCCACGATGCCCAGAAGGCTCAGGATGAGCGAGAGCACCACGGCGCCGATTATCCTGCCGGCGTTGGCGTTCCCCAGGATGTTGCCGCCCAGCCTCAGCATGGCCTCGGAAACGCTGGGCAGATAAAGCGCCCCCAGAATGCCCAGGGCAAGGGAGAGCGCCAGGCCGCCGAAGATGCCCTCGATGCTTTTCTTCGGGCTGATCTCGGGAACGAACTTATGGTTCCCCATGGGCGACTTGGCGAAAAGCGTGCCCACGCAGTAGGCGCCGATGTCCGCGCCCTTCACGATGGCCACGAAATAGGCCAGGAAGAAGCGGCCGTCCAGGCTGGAATATTTGAAGCCCGCGAGGGCCACGCCCAATAGGAAAACGTAGCTGACCGGCACGTAAAGAATGGTCAGGAAAGTGGCCGCCACGGATCTCAGCGTTCCCTCGATCCTGCCGACCACGAGGGGCAGAAGGAAAGTGCCGGTGAAAGTCAGAAGGACCGCGAAAGCCAGCACCACCCGGGCTCGCTGGGCGGCGGGATAGCGGAAGAAGATATAGCCGGCCGCCGTCAGGACCACCGCGCAGAAATACCCCCACTTCCTGAAGGGCTCGTTGGCCTTGAGAATGGAGAACATCTCGTAGCTCGCCGCCGTGACACAGAGAAGCGCGAAAAGGGGCAGGAGCCAGAAAAGATAGACCTTGTAGATCCCCCAGACGCTGAGGGCCAAAAGCGCTATTAGGAAAAGCGCGCTGGGTAAACGGTATTTCAACATGAGGAGACCTCTCCGAAACGCCTTTCGCGTTTTTGGTATGCGGCTACCGCCGCGATTATATCTTCGGTTTCAAGATCGGGCCAAAATTTCGGGGTGACGTAAAGCTCGCTGTAGGAGAGCTGCCAAAGGAGGAAATTGGAAAGCCGCATCTCCCCTCCCGTCCTGATCAGGAGTTCCGGATCCGGCACGTCCGGCAGGTAGAGGCTGCGGGCGAAAGTTTCCTCGTCCAGCCTGTCGGGATCCAGCTCGCCGGACTTGGCCTTCCGGGCGATGTCCGCGGCCGCCTGGACGATCTCCTGGCGGGAGCCGTAATTCAGGGCCAGTATCAGGTCCAGCTTCTTCCCGGGCTTGGTGAACTCGCAGGCTTTGTCGAGCTTCTCCAGCAGGGGCTCCGGCAAGGGATGCCTCTCCCCCATCACGCGCAGCCTGATCTCCTTTTCCCTCAGCTCCGCCACGTTGGCGTCCAGGAAGCGGGAGAGCAGCGCCATGAGGCCCTCCACCTCCGCTTTCGGGCGCTTCCAGTTCTCAGTGCTGAAAGTGTAAAGCGTCAGGTAGCGCACGCCCATCAGGTCGCAAGCCTTCAGGGCGCGGCGCACCGCCTCCGCCCCGGCCTCGTGGCCCTTGAGCCTGGTGGGCAGGGAGTGGGCTTTGGCCCAGCGTCCGTTGCCGTCCATGATGACGGCCAGATGCCGGGGTATCCTGGTCTTGTCGAGATCGTCGACGGTCATTTCTTCACCGTTTTTTTCGTTTTAGCTTTTGTTTTGGTTTCTTTTTTGGACGCGGCGGCCGCCCGGCTTTTCCCGAGCTTTTTGGCGGGATCCCCGGGGAAGGCGATGGCGATGACCTCGTCCATGCTTTCCACCTTGTTGATCTTCAGATCCGCCAGGACTTCCGGCGGGACCTCGTCAAGCTCGGCCTCCGAGCGCCTGGGCATGATTATCTCCCGGACGCCGGCCCGGTGGGCCGCCAGCAGTTTTTCCTTCACGCCGCCTATGGGCAGCACCGTGCCGGCCAAAGTGATCTCGCCGGTCATGGCCAGCTTCTCCTTCAGGGGAACGCCGGTGATGACGGAGTAGAGCGCGCAGGCCAGGGTAATGCCGGCGGAGGGCCCGTCCTTGGGAATGGCGCCCTCGGGAACGTGGATGTGAATGTCGTTCTGGACGAAAAATTTCTCGTCCTTGAAGAGGGAGGAAAGCTTCTTGCGCACGTAGGTCAGGGCCGCCCTGGCGGACTCCTGCATGACGTCGCCCAGCTGCCCCGTCAGGATCAGCTCGCCCTTGCCTTTCACGGTAAGGGCCTCGATCTTCAGTATGGCGCCGCCCACTTCCGTCCAGGCCAGGCCCACGGCCACGCCGGGCACGGGGCTGGGCAGTTCCAGATCCGGGAATTCCTTGGGCGTTCCCAAAAATTTCCTGATCCTGGCCTCGTCCAGCTTCGCGGGGGTTTCCCCGCCGCCGGAGACCATTTCCAGCACCAGCTTGCGCATGACGCTGGCCAGCAGGCGGTCAAGCTGCCTGACGCCGGACTCGCAGGTGTAGTCCCTGATGATGCTCAATATGGCCGCGTCGCTAATCTCGGGGATCTTCTCCAGGCCGTTGGCCTTCCTCTGCTTTTCCAGAAGGTAATTCCTGGCGATGGCCAGTTTCTCCCTTTCCGTGTAGCTGGTCAGGGCGATCTTCTCCATCCTGTCCTTAAGCGTGGGATGTATGGCGTCCTCGATGTTCGCGGTGCAGATGAAAATTATCTTGGAAAGATCCAGGTCGATCTCCAGGAAATGGTCGTTGAAGGCCACGTTCTGCTCGGGATCCAGCACTTCCAGCAAGGCCGCGGTGGGATCGCCGTGGTAGCTCTGGGTCATTTTGTCGATCTCGTCCAGCAGGATCACGGGATTCATGGTGCCGGCTTTCTTCAAAGCCTGCACGATGCGGCCGGGCATGGAGCCGATGTAGGTCCTGCGGTGGCCCCTGATCTCGGCCTCGTCGGAAACGCCGCCCAGGGAGATCCTGACGAACTTGCGTCCCAGGGCCTCGGCCACGGATTTGGCCAGGGTGGTCTTGCCCACGCCCGGAGGCCCGGTCAGGCAGAGGACCGTGCTGCCGTCGCCCTCGTCCTTGCCGCCTTCGCGCTCCCGGAGGATCTTGACCGCCAGGAACTCCATGACGCGCTCCTTGGGCTCCTTCAGGCCGTGGTGGGTGCGGTCCAGCACCGCCCGGGCTTCCCGGATGTCCTTCTTGTCCTCGGTATATTTGTTCCAGGGAATGTCGAAGACCCAGTCCAGGTAGTTTCTCACCACCGTGCTTTCCGGGCTGAAAGGCGCCATGTGGTCGAGCTTCGCGAGCTCCTTGTCCACGGCGGCCCTCACGTGCTTGGGCAGCTTCGTCTTCGCCAGAAGACCAGTGTAGTCGTCAGCCTCGCTGTAGGGCTTCCTGCCCAGTTCCTTTTCGATGGCTTTGATCTGCTCGTTCAGGAAATAGGATTTCTGCTGCTCGTCGATGTGGTGCCTGACCTCGCCCAGGATCTTGTGCTCCACCTTGAGGAGCTCGATCTCCCGGGACATGATGCCGCAGGCCGCCTTGAAGCCTTCCCTGAGGGAGCCGCATTCCAGAAGCCCGATCTTCTCCTCGTTCCTTATGAAAAGGTTGCCGACGATCAGGTAGAAGAAATTCTTGTCGTCGCTCTCGCCGGAGACGGTGCGCAAAAGCTCGTCGGAGAGCCTGGGATTCCGGCTGACGTAGTCGGAGAAAAGCTGGAAGGCCGCCCGGCGCATGCCGGTGACCTCCGTGGCCGTCATGTCCTCGGCCGGCGACAGGGGCTCCACCACGGCCTGGTGGAAAGGCTCCCTTATGAGCCTCACTATCCTTCCGCACTCCACGCCCTCCACAAGGATGCTGACCGCCTCGTCCTGGCGCAGGATCTGCACTATCCTGGCGACGGTGCCCACGGGGAAAAGGTCTTTCTGCCTGGGGTCCTCCGTCTGTTCCTGGCGCTGGGTGGCGATGAAGATGAGCTTGTCCTTCTCCTGCGCCATTTCCAGGGAACGGATGGAGGAGGGCCGGCCCACCAGAATGGGGCTGACCAGACGCGGGCAGGACACCAGATCCCTCACCGGGATCATGGGCAGGGTCTGGAAGGGACCGTTGTCTTCTTTATTCGGGGTATTCGGGGTTTTCGTTTTCTTCTTGTACATAAATTAAGAGATCGTTCCTTTTTTCAACAATTCGGCTGTGACGACGTAATCTTTGGGGGAGGATTCCTCGGGCAGGTCGTAGATGAGGGCGGTCATGAAATTCTCTATGATGGACCGCAAGCCCCTGGCTCCGGTCTTTTTCTCGATGGCCTTGTCCGCGATCCACTCCAGGGCGTCCTCGGTGAAAGTCAGGCTCTTGCCGTTCATGGCGAAAAGCTTCTGATACTGCTTCACGATGGCGTTCTTTGGCTCGGTGAGTATCCTCACCAGATCTTCCTTTTTCAGGTCGTTCAGGGAGACCACCACCGGCAGGCGCCCGATGAATTCCGGGATCATGCCGAAGGAGATGAGGTCCTCGCCCGTGACCTGGCCCAGCAGCTCGTCGCCCCTGAGAAGGGCGCCCTTGGAATTCCCGAAGCCCACCTTGCCTTTCCCCAGGCGGCGGGAGACGATGCCGTCCAATCCGTTGAAGGCGCCGCCGCAGATGAAGAGAATGTTGCTGGTGTCGACTTTGATGTATTCCTCCAGGGGATGCTTCCTGCCGCCCTTGGGCGGCACGTTGCAGACCGTCCCCTCGATGATCTTCAGCAGCGCCTGCTGCACGCCCTCGCCGGAAACGTCCCTGGTGATGGAAACGTTGTCGCCGGTCTTCCTGATCTTGTCTATCTCGTCGATGTAGACGATGCCCCATTCGGCTTTCGGCACGTTAAAGTCCGCGTTCTGCAGAAGCTGCAATATGACGTTCTCAACGTCCTCGCCCACGTAGCCGGCCTGGGTGAGGGTGGTGGCGTCCGAGATGGCGAAGGGCACGTTCATCATCCTGGCCAGCGTTCTGGCCAGAAGCGTCTTGCCCGTGCCGGTGGAGCCGATGACCAGCATGTTGCTCTTGTCCAGCTCCACGTCGTTATCCTCTGGGGCCGGGATATCGGACATCTTTTTGACCGGCCCGCCCTTCCCCTTGTTCCGCATGAAAGTCCGCAGCCTGAGGTAGTGGGTGAAGACCGCCACCGCGATGGACCTTTTGGCCCGGTCCTGGCCGATGACGTAATCGTCGAGATATTTCTTGATCTCCGCGGGCGTCCTCAGGCTGACGTTCCCCTCGAAGGGGGCCGACTCCTTGCCGATGGAGGCGCAGATGGCCGCGCACTCGGAGCAGATGAAGACATCGTCGTCGTAAACGCCTTCTATGACCGGCCGCTTTCCGCTGGCCTCGCGTCCGCAGAAAGAGCAGACGGGCGGGGCGCTGGGCGGCCTTTTCTTTCTATTGCCGCCGTTTTCGCTCATTTGATTTCCTTGGAGTTTTCGACCACCTTGTCTATGAGGCCGTAGGCCACGGCTTCCTGGGCCGTCATGAAATGGTCTCTCTCGGTGTCCCTGGCGACTTCCTCCGCCGTCTTTCCGCAGCAGCCGGCCAGGATGGAGTTGAGATTGTCGCTCATTTTGAAAATTTCCTTAGCCTGCACGGCCATGTCGGGGGCGGTGCCCTCGAACCCGCCGGACAGCTGGTGGATCATGATGCGGGAGTTGGGCAGGGCGAAGCGCTTGCCCTTGGTGCCGGCGCCCAGAAGCAGGGCTCCCATGCTGCAGGCCTGGCCGATGCAGTAGGTCCGGACGTCGCAGCGGATGAAGCGCATGGTGTCGAGGATGGCCAGCCCGGCGATCACGCTGCCGCCGGGGGAATTTATATAAAGGTTGATGTCCTTCTCGGGGTCCTGGGAAGCCAGAAGCAGGAACTGCGCCACTATGGCGTTGGCCATTTCGTCGTGCACGGGTCCGCTCAAAAAGATAATACGGTCCATCAAAAGACGCGAAAAAATGTCATACTGGCGCTCGCCGTTGCCGGTGTTCTCAATAACGGTGGGGTAAACGTAATTGTTCATAATACTCCTAATTTTATATTTTTAGATTATTAATTTATTATACCTTTTTCGCGTCCTTCGGGCAACAGGGAAAACGCGCGAAAAACATGACATTTAAAAGGAAAGAAAAAAGCGCCTCTCCCGAGGCGCTTCCTTTCACCAGGTCTCCAGCTTCGACCTGAGCCAGCGGCCGTTGTGATAAACGTAGATGTAATCGTCGCCGCAGGCGAAGTCCCCCTCTTTCCCGGGGGAATCCATGCTCTCGGGAACAGGGGCGCGGCTCATGAAGCAGGCTCCGCTCTCGTCGAAGAGAAGATCCCTTTCCAGCCCTTTGAGCTCGTCGCCGTCGTAGAGCCGGCGCTCGAGGTAGAGGCCCCAGTCTCCGCGGCCTTCAATGGGCTTGGTCTCGTCCTTGGCGGCGTCCTCTTTCATCATGGGGCGCAGTTTCAGCATGCTGCGGAGACCTTTCCTGGAAGTGCTGAAACTGAGGCTGTCCTCACCTATCATCTCTATGCCGCCGCCGGGCACGATCCTCACGGCCTTTTCCCAGCGGTTGGAGGCTTCGTCCCCCCTGGCGACCAAAAGTTCGTTCCTGACCAGCATAAGGGCGCTCTTCTCGTCCCCCGTGAGATAATGCCTGCCGTCGTAGAGATACTTCGGGCGGTTCCAGGCGATCTTCAGCTGTTCGCTGTAATAAAGCTTGATCCCTAAAAGGATCAGCGCCGCGGCTATTGCCAGAAAGATAAAAAATTTCTTCATACGATCATTGGAATTGTTTGGCCAGGTCGAGAATGTCCAGCCAGGAAGAGTGGATGTGCACCGGCAGCTTGATGTGGCTGTTGTCGTTGGCGCCCTCCAGATCGAAAGTGACAGTGGTCACCTTGTTTTCGTAGCCGAATTCCACGGAGGCGGTCTTGTAGGGATATTTCTTCAGGCGGCTGGCCAGTATGCCCACCAGGTCCTTGCTGGTGCCAGCCTCCATGCCCTGGAGGTAGGTCTCGGCCTGCCCCAGGGAAAAAGTGCCTCTGTCGCTGGCGTAGAGCTTGCCCTTCAGCACCTTCACGTATTTCCCGAAGAGCGCCGTGTGCAGCTCCCCGCTCAGGCGCCCGTCCATGCGGTTCTGCTTAAGATTGAAGAGGTCGCAGAAGAGTCCCACGTCGATGTCCTGGCTCTTCAGCTCCACCTCGAAATAAGGCAGGTAGGAATCCTCGCCCTTGACTTTCCGGGAGCTGGCCTCGGCCCAGCCCCGCAGCTGCCCGCGCAGGGTGTTGATGTAAATGTTGCTCAGAATAAGCCCGCTGCTCTTGGTGTAGGCCACGGCCTTGGCTTCCTTGAAGCTGATGAGATGGGGCGCCACGTTGGTGATGTCAACGCCGGAGCAGGCGCACTGCATGCCGCCCTTGAAGGAATGGAAGAGCCAGCTGGGAAGGGTGCTGTACTTGTCCTTCTCCCTCAGGAAACCCGCCGTCTTGACGTCGGCGCGCATGGTGAGGTTGGTGATGACCACCTTCCGGGAGATCGCCCTAGCCTCGTTCACGCGCATGGCGAAATTCAGGGTAACGTTGGTCAGGGCGTTGGGAAGGTCGGCCGACCGGGCGTTCCTGAGCATTTTCCAGTCCACCCGGGAGGCGAACTCCAGGTGCGTTTTGACTCTGTCAACTGTTAGCTCTTCGGGAGAAACGTTCGCCAGGGTGAAAAGCTCCTGCCCCTGCTCCCCGTTCAGTTTGAATTCCAAAACGTTCCCCTTCAGGCCGCCCTGAAGCCCGAAACTGGCCTTGGCGCCGCTGAAGGCGGGATCCTTGCTGAAGGCGAAGGCGAACTCTCCGGTCAGGGAATAATGGTTGCCCTCGTAGGCGTTGGCGCAGCGGCCGGAAAGTCTGAGCTCGAAGGCTTCCGACCTGACCCCCAGGTTCGTGAAGGCCGCCCTGAAAAGGAAGGGCAGGCGGATGAGGGACTCCCAGTCCCGGGGCTCCTCGCCGCCCTCCGAAGCGCTCTCGGAAGCGAGGATGAGATCGGCGTCCTTCAGGTAAAGGTCGAAAGTCCAGGCCTCCGGATCCTTCCTTTTGATCTGGTCGTAAGTGCCGGGAAAGACCGAAACCACCGCGTCCGCGGCTTCCGCCGTGAAACCCTCTGTGACATAGGAGGCGTTGGCGAACTTTACGCCGAAAGGCTTGAGGGACAGCGAGGCCTCGCTCACCTTCAGCCCGGGCACGCGGTCAAGGACGAGCATGGGATGCTTGAAAAGCACCACCGCCGCTATAATGATCAGAGCGATAAGGAAAAGGAAAAAGAAAAAAAGTTTTTTCATGTTTGTCTCGTCAGCGTTTTCGTCACGGTCACGGTGGCGGAGGCAAATTTGTCCGCCAAAGCCGCCCCCGCCGCGCCGGCGGAGGCCAGGTCACCGAAGATCCCGAAGACCGCCGTGCCGCTGCCGCTCATGGCGCGGCAGGGCGTGAATTTTCCGAGGGCGTCAAGATATTCCCCCAGTCCGGGGAAAAGTTCCCGGGCCGGCTCCTCCAGGGCGTTGCGGAGGTTCTCCGCGACGCGCTTTTTGTCCCCCGCCAGGTAAGCCTCGTAAAAGCTCCGGCTGTCCGCCCGCTCCCTTTCCCTGAGATCGTACTGGCGGTAGACCAAGTGCGTGGAAAGGCTTTCCGGAGGCTTTATGAGGACCAGGCAAAATTCCAAAGGACTCATTTCCTCGGTCTTCTCGCCGCGGCCCGTGCACCAGGCCGCCGGGGAGCCGAGGAAAAAAGCGACGTCCGAGCCCAGCGCCGCGGCGGCCTCCCTCAGTTCATCCGAGGAAAGGCCCAGTTCCCAAAGTTCGTTCAGGGCGGAAAGCGCCGCGGCCGCGTCGGAGGATCCCCCTCCCAGGCCGGCGCCCCAGGGGATCCGTTTTTTCAGGAGCATGTCCGCCCCCAGATCGGGTCTTCCCGCCCGGGCGCGCAGAAGCTCCGCGGCTTTCATTACCAAGTTGTCGGCGCTGTTTCCCGTGGGGGCCAGGTCGCAGGCCAGGGAAAGGCGCCCCTCGCGGTTCGGCTTGATCTCAAGCTCGTCGCAGAGGCCTATTTTCTGCATCAGCGTGGAGAGAGCGTGGCAGCCTCCGGGAAGAAGGCCTTCCACCTCGAGGAAAAGGTTGATCTTGGCTGGGCAGATATAAGGCATAAAAAAGAGGAAGCCGCGTTTTTGAGCGCGGCTTCGATTATCCTATACTAGCCTATAGGCAGGG
>DBWD01000126.1:0-681 GCA_002308555.1 bacterium UBP3_UBA1247 | reverse complement strand
TTGCGCAAGCGTTTTTTCCGCTTGTGCTTGTTCATTTTGGATTTGCGCATCTTGCGTCCACAAGGCATAGCAAAAACTCCTGTTTAGGTGAAAAATGTACAGTTCAATTAAGTTAGGGGCTATTATAGCATAATCCCCCTCAAAATCAAACCAGGGTCAACGGGCCCCTTTGTAATGGGGCTTGTACTCCCTGTTCCAATTGTATTTCCTCTGGTGGTCGAACCAGATGAGATCCACGTTGCTGTAGTCGTTGATGTTGAGGAAAAAGCGCACCCGGCTGTAATCCTGAAGATACTGCTTGGCGATGCCCTGGAGGTTCACCACGCCGGTCCTGCAGTTGACCTTGGCCTTGGTGTTGCCGGCTTTGATGGAGAGTTGCCGGAGGTTTTTGGAGACCTTCATGTTGTTCAGGAACGTCAGGGCCTGCCAGCGGATCACGTCGTCGTTGAAAGCGAAGGAAGCGTAGACCGCGTTGGTCTTGGGCTGAATGACTTTGGCCAGGTCGTCGGGATCGATGACGCACTTCATTTTGACGTAGTAATTTTTGTTCTGGGAAGCGTTCACCACCTGCATCCCAAGATTCTTCTTGGCGGGAAGGATGCCCAGAAGCTCTATGCTGTTGGCTTCCAGCGTCCCTTCGTACACCCCGGTCTCCACTCCCGGCCAGCTGTTCACGACAAC
>DBWD01000114.1 GCA_002308555.1 bacterium UBP3_UBA1247 | reverse complement strand
TAGGCTTCGCAGACGATGGCGTAATATCTCTCGAGATCTTCCTGGCTGGTGTGGAAGGAATAGCCGTCCTTCATGATGAATTCGCGGCTGCGCATGACGCCGAACCTGGGCCTCACCTCGTCGCGGAATTTCAGCTGGATGTGGTAGACCGCGAAGGGCAGCTGCTTGTAGGACCTGATCTCCCTTCTGGCCAGGTCGGTCACGGTCTCCTCGTGGGTCGGGCAGAGAATGTAGTCGTGGTCGTGGCGGTCTCTCACCACCATCATTTCCTTGCCGTAGGCGAAGCGGCGGCCGGATTCCTCCCAGAGTTCGCTGGGAGCGAGTATCGGCATCAGTATCTCCTGCATGTCGACTTTCGCCAGCTCTTCCCTGATGATCTTCTCGAGCTTCAGAAGCACGTTCTGACCGGCGGGCAGATATTCGTAGAGACCTGAACCAACTTTCCTGATAAGACCGGCTCTGGCCATCAGGATGTGGCTGATGACCTCCGCGTCCTTGGGGCTGTCCTTCATGGTGGGCAGCAAAGCCTTAGACCAGCGCATAAAACTCCTTANNTTACTGGAATAAGAAACGAGTGAAATAAGCTTCTTCGTTCTTGGGAAGCTTGTAATAGTCTTCGATGACCACGTCGTTGAAGTCGAGGGCCAGGCCCACGGCGCGGGAGAGCTCGCTCATGGAGATGCGCCAGTCGACCAGGGCCTTGATCTCGTCGGAGAGAGCCTGGGCCAGGTCGGTCTGGAGTTCCAGCACTTCGTAGGTGGTGACCAGGCCCGCTTTGTATTTTTCCTGCTCGTAATAGAGCTGCTCGTAAGCGAGGCGGGTGGCTTCCCTGGCGGCCGTGATGCGCTTCCTGTTGGTCTGGACGGCGCGGATGGCGGTCCTGACCTCGATGGCGATGGACTGCTGGACGTTCTCCACGGAAAGCGTGGCCTGTTCCTTGGCGTACTTGGCCTGGCGGTAATCGCCCACGAAACTCCAGAAGAACACCGGCGTCACGAAATCCAGCCCCACCATCCAGTTGAGGTGGCGGCCGCTGGCCTCGTCCGTGAAGGCCCTGTCGTGGGTGTTGCCCACGCCGGTCATGCCGGCCTCGGTCACCACGGAGAGTTTCGGCAGCAGGTTGGATTTGGCGACCTTAAGGTTTTCCTTGGCGTTCTTCAGCTGCAGTTTCGCGACTTCCAGGGATTTCCTTTTGATAAGGGCGGTCTCGATAAGGTCGGCCTCGTTCAAGGTTACGTCCGTCACCTGGGGTTTTTCCAACGGGACCAGATGGTACTGGTAGGGACGCAGGGCCTTGGGACGGTAGAGGTCGTTCATCTCAAAGTTGATGATGTACCTGAGATTGTCCTCGCTGTCCCTGATGGAGTTTCTGCTGGAAAGCAGACGCTGTTCCTGGCTGGCGATCCTGGCTTCCGCCTGGATCACTTCGTTGCTGGCCACCAATCCCACGGCGCGCTTGTTGCTGGTCACGTAGAGAAGGTTCTTGGCCAGCTCCAGGGTGTACTCCTCGGCGCCGGTCTGTTCGCGCCAATAATAGAGCGTCCAGTAGTAGGCCACGATCTGCGTGATGAAAGACTGCATGTAGTCGTCCAGGGACTCCTTGGCGATCCTCCAGTTGTTCCTGGCGACCCTGACGGGCGCCATGTTGACATCCACGCCGAAGCCTCTCAGAATGGGGATCTCAAGGGAGACCGTGGTGGCGGCGGAATACAGCGGGTTGCCCCACATGTTGTTCTTCTGGTCGGTCCAGGAACGGGTGAAGCCCGCGCCCAAAGTGTACTGCACGCCGGTGGCGAATTTGCCCTGGATGCCCATCTTGTAAGTCTCGCCTTCCGTCTCGCTGTTGCCGATGTGCAGCTTCGTGTTGTAGGGAATGTTGAAGGTCTTGTAGATGGGCTGGCCGGTCTGGGGGTCGCGGCCCACGGCGAATTTCTTCTTGTAGCTCTGGACCTTGACGTAAGGACGGGGCTGTTTGGCGCCCTCCCAGGCGATGCTGGCGGCGAAATAGGGGTCGAAGGCGCCCTTGGCGATGCGGATGCCTTCCCTAGCGTATTCGGGCTTGTAGCGCTCGATGGTCAGGCCCAGGTTCTTTTCCAGGCCCATGGTGATGCAGTCGCGGAGACGCACGTAAACGTTGGTGTGTATGAAGCCGTCGTCCGCTTCGCCGGACAAAAGGTTCCTGTCCACGTTCTTGCCGAGACTTTCGACGCTGGGCGTCGCGGCGTCCCAGAAGCGCGCTCCGGGAGGCAGCTCCGGTTCAAGATCCTTGGTCTGGAAACTGTTCTGCAAAACGACATCCATCCTTTCGGGCTGCTGGTTGGAGACATGGGTCTCGTCCACGGTCTCGATGGGGGTTTGCTTGACCTCCCTGACCTTGTCGGAGATGTAGTTTTCGTCCTTTTTCGGTATGATCTCCATGCCGTCGACTTCTTCATTCACGGTCTTCTCGGGGGCCTTGGGGACAACGACATCGGTCCTTTGGGAGCCGGTGTCTTCCTTCATCTCTATGACGACCTTCTGATTGTCGGTCTGGTCGTTCTTTTCGGCCGCTTCTATATCGGTGAAGACTTTTTCCGTCAATTTGTCGAGCTCGGAAAACATCGCGGCTTCGGATTTTTCCAGATCGGTGGTGGACACATTGACGGTCTCTTCAGCCGCAAGCGCGAGGGAGGCGGTCAGCAAGCCTAAGCCTGCCAACAACAAATAGTTTCTTTTATGCATATGTTAGCACCAAAAGGTTATTTCGCCCGGAGGCGAAAGTGAACACACATTTTTCACACTAAATATTAGGACAATTGTAGCAAAAAACGGTTTTTGGCGCAACGGAGGGAAGCCTTATTCGTGGCGCAGGGCTTCTATGGGGTCCAGACTGGCGGCCTTGAAGGCCGGGAAAATGCCGAAAACTATGCCGACAACGACGGATACGCTGAAAGCGAAGAGAAGCTGCTCCGGTTTGACGATGGGAGCGCTCAAATTTTCCTTGACGAAGAAAGTGATGAATTTTGTAAGCAGCAGGCTTACGCCGACCCCCAGCACGCCTCCCAGGACGGAAAGCAGCACGGCCTCCACGATGACCTGGGAAAGGATGTCGATATTTCTGGCGCCGATGGCTTTCCTGATGCCGATCTCGCGGATGCGCTCGTTGATAGAGGCCAGCATGATGTTCATGATGCCGATGCCGCCCACCAGCATGGAGATGGAAGCCACGATGCCCAGGGTGATGTTGAAGGCGGCGGTCCTGTCCGAGAAGTTCTGGACCATCTCCTCGTTGGTCCTCATCTGCAGGCAGCTGATGTGGCGGTGGGTGTGGAACAGCACCTGCTGGGCCCTTTGCGAGATCTCGGCCACCTTGGAGGTGTCCTTGACCTGGATGTCCAGGGCGGGAATGTCCTTGTTGTGCGTGAAAACGGTCCAGGTGGTCTCCATGGGTATGAAGACGATGCGGTTCTTCCAGTTCATCCAGTTCTGACCGCCCTGGCCGGCCACGTAATGCTTAAGGACGCCCACCACCCGGAAATTCTTGCCGCCGATCCTGATCTTGCGGCCGAGGGGGTCGCCGTACTGGCCGAAAAGCTCGTCGGAAGGATAGGTCCCCAGGACGCAGACTCTCTGGCGTTCCACGCGGTCGAGGTCGCAGATGAAGCGTCCCTTCTCCACCTCGTAATTTCTGAGAGCCAGCTCCCCTACCGTCACGCCCCTGACTTCCACCCTGACGGTCTTGTTCATGTACTGGACGGGATAGTCGCGGCCCAAACTGACTTCCGGGGAAAATTCGTCTATCTCGGGAATGTTGTACATCAGGGCCTGGATGTCCTTCATGCGGCGCTGGCGGTTGAGGCCGGAAAAAGGCATCTGGTCTTCGGGGATCTGGTCGCTGGAGCAGGTCACGCGCTCCACGCCGCCGGTCTCGCGGATGAATTTCTCCATGTCGGCGATCATGCCTTCCATGAAGGCGAACATGGCGGCCAGGGCCGCGACGCCCAAAATGACGCCCAGCATGGTGAGGAAGGAGCGCATCTTGTGCGCCCACATTTCCTTCAGGCCGACCATTATGCCGTGGATGAGACTCATACTTCCCTTATTCTCCCGTCCCTGATTTCGACCTGCCTTTTCGTCTGGGCGGCGATCTCGCGGTCGTGGGTCACCAGGATGATGGTATGCCCGGCTTCGTTAAGTTCCTTGAAAAGCTGCATGATCTGGGCGCCGGTCTTGGTGTCCAGGTTGCCCGTGGGCTCGTCGGCGAAAAGCATGGCGGGATTCATGATGAGCGCCCTGGCGATGGCCGCCCTCTGGCGCTGCCCGCCGGAAAGCTCCTGGGGGAGATGGTTCCAGCGGTCGTCCAGGCCCACCATTTTCAAAACGTCCATGGCTCTCTTCTTCCTGTCGAAAGGAGAAACGTTGCCGTAGACCATGGGCAGCTCCACATTCTGGAGAATGTTGAAACGGGGCAGCAGGTTGAAGGTCTGGAAAACGAAGCCGATCCTTTTGTTGCGTATGGCGGCCAGCTCGTTGGCGCTCATTTTGGAAATGTCCCTGCCTTCCAGTTTCATGACGCCGCTGGTGGGCGTGTCCAGGCAGCCCAGGATGTGCATGAGGGTGGATTTGCCGGATCCGGAGGGGCCGATGATCGCCAAAAACTCGCCTTCCTCTATCTTGAGGTTTATCTTGTGCAGAGCCTCGTACGCGGCGGCGCCGGTGTCGTAGGTCTTGCAGATATCGAATAGTTCAACGACCGGCCTGGGCATTTTTTCAGCGGAGCGCTTTCGGGAATTTCTGGAGGATCTCCTCGATCATGGTCATCGAGGGAACCGTTATGTCCTCGTTCTCGTCTTCCAGGATAGTTTCGCCGCGCCAGAGTTCCGCCAGGCCCTCAAGCCCGGGCAGCGGCGCCAGCATGGTGATGGAAAGGTAGTGCACTCTCGTCTCGCCCTTGTCGCAGCCGGGCAGCAGGGTGGCGGTGGGCAGGTTCCAGAGCATGTCTTCCGTCACGCGCTTCTGGTAGAAAGCCGAAAAGCCGATATCCACGACGAAGCTGACTTCCTCGTAGGGGTCGTTCACGGCTATGTAGCCCTTTTTGTCGCTTTCCATGACGTATTTCACCTTGTCGCAGATCTCGGTGAAGATGAGCCATTCCTCGGAGTTGTTGTTGATGATCTCCTGGGTAATGTTCTCGCCCTTGTCGTTGATGATGTTGTAATTGATGCGGAAGCGCGGCCTGGGCTGGAAAGTGTAGCGCTCGGACTTGGTGATCCTGACGTTGCCCGCGGCGCAGCCTGACAGAACGATTAGCGAAACAAGAAGCAGTGCGATTTTTTTCATGATCTTTTCCTTGAATTTTTAGCGGCCCCGACGCATCCAATCATGGTTGCGCACCGGTTCGCTCATGCTGGCCGGACGTTTGAGGGCGACCATCTCCCCTTCCTGAAGGCCTTCCTTGACCTCGGCGCCCATGGTGTCGGTAACGCCTATGACGACGTCCCTTTTCTCGAATTCCTGGGCGGGGGCTTTCTGACCTTCCGCGACGGCCTGCTTTTTCTCAACGAAAACGTAGTATTTCTGGGCTGAGGGAGCCACCTCATAATTGTCGCAGAAAACGGAGGACAGGGGCACGCACAGCGCGTCCTTGACTTCTTTCAGCGTGGCGGTGATGTTGGCTGTCATGCCCATCTTCAGCTGGCTCACGTCGCCTTTCACGGCCACTCTCACTTCGAAGCCGTCCTTGCTGGAGGACGAGCCCGAGCTGGAGCCGCCGGAACTGGAAGAGGAGGACATGGGGGCCACGTGGGTCACGATGCCGGAATAGTCCACGCCCGGCGTGGAGTCCACCGTGATGTCGATCTTCTGGCCCACGTGCAGCCTGGTCACGTCGATCTCGTTGACGTAGGAACTGACTTCCAGGTCCTTGAGGTCGGCCACGGTCATCATTTCCGTGCCGGAGGAGACGGAGTTGGCGCCCACCACCATTTCGCCCACCTCGATGTTCTTGTTGAGGACCGTGCCGGAAGAGGGCGAGAAGATCGTGGTCTTCCTCAGGTTGTCGGTGTTGGTGTCGATCTTGGTGATGACTTTTAAAATGGTGTTGGATCTCAGATCCAGCGTGGTCTTGACCTGGTCGTAGGCGTCGTAGGAGATGATCCGCTTCTGGAAGAGTTCGTTGTTGCGGTCGTAGTCGATCTTGGCGCGGGAATAGTTAAGCTCCGCTTCCTTCAGCTCGTAGTCCAGGTCTTTCCTGGTATTCAGAAGGTCCGTCTTGTCGAGCTCCACCAGAACGAAGCCGGAAGTCACCATCATGCCGTCCTCCACGTAGACGTTCTGGACGCGGCCGGAAACTTCGGATTTGATGGCGACCTTGTTGACGGGATTGATGGTGCCGGTCTCCTCGAGAATGTCGCTGATGTCGCGCTTGATGACGGGAGCGGTCTTGACGATCTCAACGTTAGTGTCGGTCTGAGTCTCCTGCCAGTACTTGTAGGCGTACCATCCTCCAGCAAGCACCGCAGCGAAGAGTATTAGGTAAAGTAGGCCTTTCATATGGTGCCGTAAAAAGTTGTGGGAAGATGGTGGGCGACACTGGATTTGAACCAGTGACCTCATGCATGTCGAGCATGCGCTCTAACCAACTGAGCTAGCCGCCCTCATCACAAAAAACATGTGAAGACATAATATCAAAAACAGGGGTCAAAAATCAAGTGGTCGCTCCCCCGGCTCCTCCTTGCGGAGGCCTCGGGGCTTTTGCTATAATCTACTAATAATTCGTGTAAAACTACTTTTTAACCACAAATTAAAAAAGGAACGCTATGGCTCGCAAAAAAGAGTGTATGGACGGCAATACCGC
>DBWD01000083.1:709-2523 GCA_002308555.1 bacterium UBP3_UBA1247 | reverse complement strand
TAGACGTCCATGTCCCCTTCCTTGACGTCCCTGACCTTCGCCTCGCCGTCCACGACGAGGGGCTTGCCGGTGTCGTCGTAAAGGAACCAGCCTTCCCTGGTCATGAGCCCGTCGTCAAGCTCGAAGGACTCCCACTTCGAGTCCAAGGTCCCGGTGCTGCCACCCAAGTTGTGCAGCTTGGGCTTGCCGTAGGAGGGGCGCCAGACCACGATGCCCGGCATGTGCACGCCGAAATTGTGGTCGGGCATGGCGCCCTCGGGGTGGTTCCTGTCCACGAAAAAGATGATGCTCTTGGTCTTGACCAGGATCTGGTCGTCCTTGTCCTCGATCTCGAAGTCGAAGAAATCCATTTCCCTTTTCTGGCCGAACATGGTCTCCTCGTCGTGGAAGGTCCCCCTCTCTAACCTCACGCAGCCTTCGTCGATTATGGAAAGCCTCAGGATCCCGTCGATGATCATGGGGTTGGCTTTGGGCGTGGGCGTGACCGCCGTGGACACCTCGGTCCCTTTCACTCCGGCGAACAAAGTCGCGCAGGCCAGGAACGCCAGCAGAAAGACGTTGAACATATGTATCTCCTTTTAGTATTTTAATTCCAGATCCGAGAAGCGCAGCGTCTTGTTTCCGTCCCGGGAGGGCGGCAGGACTATGGGCTCCGCGCTGCCCTGCTTGAAGTTCAGCGTGACGGTGTCATCGCTGCCCTTTTCCGTGATGACGGCTTCCCCGACCAGGCCGCCCGGGAAGAAGCGGTAAACGTCCCTGCCCTTGTAGCCGTAGGCGCTCTCGTAAATTTTGCCCAGGCCGCAGCCGGCGACGAGAAGTTTCCCTTCCTTGTCGTTTTCGTCAAGCAGATCCTGGCGTCTTTTGATCTCCGCGGCGGCGATCTCCTTGGGATCGGTCGTGGAGGCTTCTATCACCAGGTCGCCCGGCAGCGTGTCGGCCAGGGCGACGGTGAGCGTGCGCTTTTCGGGATCGAATTCCGCCTGAACTTCCTGGCCCTGGAACTTCACTTCCGTGAAGGAGGCCACGTTGCGCAGAACGACCTTCACGGGGCGGGCGGAATATTTGCCCTCGAAGTCCCCCTTCGTCTCGCCGATCGTTATGATGTGGGTGCACCCTTCGCGCCCGTAGGAGAAGGGCGTGCGGGCGCACTTGCCTTCCTGATAGGCTTTGCTGATGCCGTCGTCCTCGTAGAGCTCGCTCTCCCCTTTCCCGTCGCCCTCGGTGGGGAAGATCACCACCGTCAGCTCGCCGGGCAGGTCAGCCATCCGCCTGCCTGTCTGGCCAAGGACCAGGGGGAAGCCCTTCTTGACGAAGAGCGGGAATTCGTAAAGGTCGGCGCTGACCAGGGCGAAGCCCTTGTCATAATTCTCGCCGGTGAAATACTGGGCCCAGCCGTCCGTGGGGAAATAGACGACCTTGGAGGCCACGAAGGACCCTCCCCTGCCGTGCTCCGCTATAGGCGCCGCCAGCATGCCGTCGCCCAGGAGAAATTCCTGGGGTGTTACGTAAGCCTGCTCGTCCTCCGGGAAATCATAGTACAAAGGCCGCATGAAGGGCAGCGACTCCCTGTAAAGTTTTTCCGCCGCGGTGTAGATGTAGGGCATCAGCACGGACCTCAGGTTGAAACTGCCCCGGGCCGACTTCTGGGCGTAGTCCTGCCAGAACCAGGGGCGCTTGTCGATGCTGCCGCAGGAATGGAGCCGGAAGACCGCCGAAATGGCGCCGAACTGCAGCCAGCGGGCGTAGATCTCTCCGTCGTCCCCGGCGAAGAAGCCGCCCAAGTCATGCGACCAGTAGCAGCAGCCCGCGTTGGC
>DBWD01000083.1:477-655 GCA_002308555.1 bacterium UBP3_UBA1247 | reverse complement strand
AATTCCACGGGATGCTTCTGGTCGCCCAGGCCTCCCCAGCGCGCCAGCGACAAACCCCTGCGTTCCGGCCTGTCGGTGTATTCGTAGTAAAGCTTGTTGAGCCAGGACCAGTGGCTCAGGCCGGGCACTCCCGTGACGTAAGGCACGAGATAGTCCTGCTGCCAGTCCACCCACCAGA
>DBWD01000083.1:223-354 GCA_002308555.1 bacterium UBP3_UBA1247 | reverse complement strand
CAGAAGTCGGTGTCGCGGATGCCGTCGGCGGGATGCACGTTCAGGGCGATGTGCAGCCCCTTTCCGCGCATTTCTTTCAGAAGCTCCTCCGCGTCCGGCAAAAGTTCCCTGTTCCAGGTCCAGCCCGTCCA
>DBWD01000083.1:0-166 GCA_002308555.1 bacterium UBP3_UBA1247 | reverse complement strand
TCCATGTCCCAGACCAGCACGTCCAGAGGATAGTCCTGCTCCTCGTACCCTTGCACGATCTTGCGGTAATCATCGGAAGTGTACATGGCGTGGCGGGAATACCAGGAACCCATGGCGAACCTTGGCGGCAGAGGTATCTTGCCGGAAACGTCGCAGAGTTCCTCCA
>DBWD01000107.1 GCA_002308555.1 bacterium UBP3_UBA1247 | reverse complement strand
CAGACCGCCATCAGGTAGAAGCAGGTATTGAGAAGCAGGTCGTGTCCGGTGTACATGATCGTCCTGACCATGTTCTTGGCTCCCATGATATGGGCCATGAAGCCGAAGAGCGCGAAGAAGATGACAAGGAAGATCAAAGGTTCCAGCGCTTTCGGTATCAGTTTTTTCTTTTCAGGCATAATTGGCTTTCCTTCCATTATTGAGGGATATTATATGTTAATTTTCCCCACCAGACAAGACCGCCGCGTTTTGACTGCTTTCCGCTTATATAGTAAAATCTTTATATTATGACTGAAAATATGGAAGTAACAACGGGCAGGTGGGACATTTTGAGGAGGATCGCGAAGGTCTCCTTCCCCATGCTCATCACCAACGCCACTTTCGCGGTCTTGCTTTTCTGTGACCGCATGATGCTGGCGCACTACGATCTCGACGCCGCGGGCGCCTCCATGGGCGCCGGCGTCATGAGCTTCACGGTGCAGTGCTTTTTCGCCGGCGTGGCCGTCTACACCGCCACGCTGGTGGCCCAGTATTTCGGCGCCAACGACAAGCGCATGGTCTCCGTCTCCGTCTGGCAGAGCCTTTACTTCGTCTGGCTGGTGGGAACCACGGTGCCCTGGATCTCCCGGCCGCTCGGGCTTCTTCTCCTGGAGAAGGCCGCCCATTCCCCGAACATCCTGGCCATGGAGAAAGCCTATTTTTCCTACATGGCCTTCTACATGATCATCCCCCTGACCAATATCGTTCTGTCCGGCTTTTTCAACGGCCGCTCCATGGTCTGGGTCTCCACCATTTCCAACGTTTTCGGCTGCGCCGTCAACGTCTTTTTGAACTACGTTTTCATTTTCGGCAAGTTCGGCTCCCCGGAGCTTGGCATCACCGGCGCGGCCATCGCCACGATCATCGCGGGGCTTTTCACCACCCTCGCCCTGGTTGTTTTCATCCTCGCCATGCCTTCCACGAAGGAGTATTCCTTTTTCCGGGAATGGCGTTTCAAGAAGGCTTCCTTCCTGAACCTTCTGCGTTTCGGCCTGCCCACGGGCCTGATGTTCGGCTTGGACAACGCGGCTTTTTCCGCCCAGATCCTCTTCACCGGCAGGATCGGCGACGACGCCCTGAACGCCACAACCGTCACCTTCAGCATCCAGAACCTTATCTTCATGCCCATCCTTTCCGTGGCGCAGGGCGCTGCCATTATTATGGCGCAGTTCATCGGCATGGGCAGGAAGGACCTTGGCAAGAAGGCGGTCTATCAGGGCTTATGGCTGGGGGAGGGCATGGTGGTGGTCATCGCGACCTTGATCATCATTTTCACCAGGGATATTTTCGAGCTCTTCTGCGGCGGGCGTCATTCCGAGGCGGTCTACGTCATGACCAGGAATCTTCTCTATTCCATGATGCTCTTCAATTTCCTGGACGTGGTGAACATCGGCTTGAACAACGCGCTGCGCTCGGCGGGGGACACCATGTACCCGATGGTCTGCTCCGTTGTCCTGAACTGGCTCTTCTTCGTGCCGGCGCTTTACGTGGCCTCCGAGGTCCTGCACCTGGGCATCTACGCGGTCTGGTCCATAATAGGCGTGCTGTTTTCCATTTTCGCGATCATCTTCTGGCGGCGCTTCCGGAGCGGCAAATGGGAGAAGATCCAGGTCATGGAAAAATCTGATATGTGATCGCCTTGCGCGCTATGCCCCTTAAATGATATAATTTCTTTAATAATCAAAATATTATTAAGTTAGAGATCGTCAAAGGGGAACATGTCCAATATCTCAAAAATATCGGCTTTCTTTTTGCTTTGCGGCGCCGTTCTCACGGCCAGCGCCAGCTATGAAACGGTATGGTCGGATAGTTTCTCCATAGACACCGCGCTTCCGCAGACCGTCGGCCTGAAGTTGAGCGATCCTTTGTTCGTCAGCACCGTTTGGTATGGGGGAGTCGCCGATGAGGCGGAGATCACGGCGGTGGGACTGACCAGCGGCGCCGTTTATGAGATCGCCGTGCTGAAAGGCGCTAACAGCACCAGCAGCAACGCCTGGGATTACTTTGTCGACAACGCCGATCTCAACGAGAATTATCTGCTTACCTTCACCACGAAAAGCGGCAATGAGGCTGTCAGCACAAAGACGGCCACCGTGCGTGTTGCCTCCACCCTGCAGGACGAGGGCACCTGGTCCGGCAATTTTTCCCTCGACACCGTGGGGACCGCTCCCGGATACAGGCTGACGCTTTTGACCGCCGACGATATCGTTTACGACTCCCATTGGGCCGAAGGCAGCGACAGGGTGATCAAAGTCCGGGCGATCTCTCACGAGGCCTTCCCGTCGTCCTATGATCTTTACGAAAGCTCCGTGGACGGACACGGGACCTTCAATTGGGATTATCTGAGCGCGGAAGTGCCGGCCGATGTCACTTACACGCTTGCTTACGAGATCCAAAACGAGGCCGGGACTCAGACCTACGCGGCGATATGCGCGCAGCCAGTCATCAAGATCCTGCCGGAGCCGCTCATGCAATGCGCGCTTCTCGTTTTGGCGGCTTTTTTTGCCGCGAGAAAAAAGGGAGGGCGCGGATGAGAAACGTATTTGCTTTCATATTAGCCGCTTTTGTTTGCTTAAGCGCTTTTGCCAATACGGTTGGAAGCGTTACCTGTCATCAGTGCTGGCCCTGGGACGGCAAGGTGGAGATCGATTACGTTTTGAACAGCGCGAACTCTGACCCGGTCTTCGACGTGAAGTTTTACGCCAAGGTCAATGGGGGAGAGAGCTTCCGGCTGACGGACCTGGAGGGCGACGGCGCCGCCGGGATCGTTTTGGGCGCCGGCAGCAAAAGAGCGACCTGGGACGCGCCGCAGACTTATCCAAGCGCGCAGGTGAGCGGTCTGCAGATCGCCGTGACGGCCGAGGAAGTGACGAGCTCCGCCAAGTATATTATCCTCGACCTTAGCGACTACACCTTCTCCTACGCCGCCAGCACGAACGTCAGCACCGTAACGACCGGCTCGACCAGCAAGTCCGGCGAGATCTGGTTCAGAAGAGTGGAGCCGGGCACTTTCTACATGGGCTCCGATTCCACCGACTGGGGCTACTTCGATTCCAACTGGTCCAGCAAAAAATCCGAACCGCGTCACCAGGTCAGCCTGACCAAAAGTCTCTATATTTCCATCTTCGAGATCACCGTGGCGCAGTTTTCCAAGATCGATTCCGAGACCGCGAGCGCGTCCCTCATACCCAAGACGAGCACCAGCTACGCTTACATAAGGGGATCGGATAAGGGCGCCACCTGGCCGACCTTCACCGACCACAGGGTGGACACCAACAGCTTCCTGGGCCGCATGCGCGCCAAGACGAAAAACAGCTTGACGATCGATCTTCCTACGGAAGGGCAGTTTGAAATGGCTTCCCGCTCCGTAGGCGACGGAACGTTTTTGGGGCTCTGCTGCTGGAACGACGGCAGTCCTTATGTTTCCACTGACAAAAAGGTCGATGACAACCTTGACAAGCTCGCCTGGTACAAGGCCAATTCCGGAGGCAGTATGCACGAGGTCGGTACGAAGAAGCCGAATTTGATAGGCATTTATGACATACACGGCAACGTTTGGGAATGGTGCCTGGACTGGTATGACAACAAATATGGTCTTACAGACAACGAACTAGCCCGTATAACCGCCGATCCGGTGGGCGCGCCAACCAACAGCGGACCGAAGAATTCACGGCGTTGCGGAAGCTATGGCAACAATCCCATAGACTGCCGCATTCCTAGACGCGCTCAGCCAGGCTCCGGCTCGACATATTCAGACTACGGGATCCGTCTTGTTTTGGTTCAACCTTGATAGGCACCGCGTATGACGACTAAGAAAATAATAACCGCGATATTTGCTCTTGCGCTTGTCATTGCCTCGGCCTCATGGGGAGACATTGTCTCGAATATCAGCTGCACCCAGCGCTGGCCCTGGAACGGCAAGGTGGACATCGACTATACCCTGACCTCCGGCGCCAACAGCGGAATGCCATTATTCAAACTGGGTTTTTACGGACAGGTAGGCAGCGGCTCACCCTTTCCGCTTCAGTCTCTTTCCGGTGACGGCGCGAGCCGCGTGGTGATGGGCGAGGGAACCAGGCGAGTGACCTGGGACGCCTATCAGGATCTGGGCGCGACCGTTGACGCCTCGGATGTGCAAGTAGTGATCGTGGCCAGGGAATCGGCCATGCCGGCCAAGTATCTCGTGCTCGATCTGAACACGTACCGGATAAGCGAGAGATTCGATGATCCTTTATCCTCAGACACCTCTCCCAAGCGGACGGAGATCTGGTTCAGGAGAGTCGAGCCCGGCACTTTCACGATGGGTTCCAGCGCCGAGGACCAAGCCTATTTCAACGGCAACTACAACAATGAGGACGTTCACAGCGTCACCATCACCAAGCCTTTCTACATCGCGATCTACACGACTACCGAGGCGCAGTTTGCCAAGATCGACAGCGAGACGACCATTACTTCCATGAAGCCCAAGACGGGCTTGGATTATACCGACCTGAGAGGCAGCAACGTCGGCACGAACTGGCCGGGCCTCGGCTACAGCGTCGACACCGGCAGCTTCTTCGATAAGCTGCGCACCAAGGTAGGCGGCGATGTCACTTTCGATCTGCCCACCGACGCGCAGTGGGAAATGGCCGCCCGCAGCAAGGGGGACGGCACTTTCATCGGCGATTTGACTTGGAACAACGGCACCCCGTACGCCAAGACCGATGCCACTACGGATACCAACCTCAACGTCGTGGCTTGGTACAAGACCAACATTCGCGACGTCGGATTGAAGGCCCCCAACTGTATCGGCCTTTACGACATGCACGGCAACGTCTGGGAATGGTGCCTGGACTGGACCCAGGACCATCTGGGAAGCTCTCCCGTCACCGACCCCGTCGGCCCTCTCCATCAGATAAGCACGCAAGGACAGAGGCTGCGCCGCGGAGGGGCCAGCGAAAACAACCCGGTGGACTGCCGCATCGGCCGCAGAAATCCGGCCATGGTTGGTTCACAGCATACAAACTACGGTTTCCGCATGGTCATCGTGGAACCGTAAAACATAAAAAGCAATCAAAAAAAGGAGAATATTTATGGCGCTTTCAGTCAACGATCTCAAAGGTAAAAAACTCGGCATCTGCGTGTCCGGCGGCTTGGACAGCAAAACCATTTCCGTGCGCTTAAGGGAAGCCGGGGCGAAAGTCCTCTGCTTCACGGCTGACCTGGGCCAGCCCGACGAGAAAGACATTCGCGACGTGGCCAAGAAGATGGCCCCCTGCGGCGTCAAGACCGTCATAGT
>DBWD01000125.1:194-10039 GCA_002308555.1 bacterium UBP3_UBA1247 | reverse complement strand
AGCTGGTAGAA
This sequence comes from bacterium UBP3_UBA1247, assembly GCA_002308555.1. The sequence goes on along the minus strand of DBWD01000125.1, from coordinate 10,028 downwards.
AGCGTGCTGGCCGTTGGTGCCGGGCTCGCCCCAGATGATGGGGCCGGTCTGGTAGTCGACTTCCTCGCCTTCCTTGGTGATGTATTTGCCGTTGGATTCCATGTCGCCCTGCTGGAAGTAGGCCGCGAAGCGGGAAAGATACTGGTCGTAGGGCAGGATGGCCAGGGATTCGGCGCCGTAAAAGTTGTTGTACCAAACGCCCAGGAGCGCCATGATGACCGGCATGTTCTTCTCGAAGGGAGCGGTGCGGAAATGCTCGTCCATGGCGTGGTAGCCCGCCAGCATCGCCTTGAAATTCTCAGGGCCGATGGCGATCATGAGGGAGAGCCCGATGGCGGAGCACAGGGAATAGCGGCCGCCCACCCAGTTCCAGAAGGGGAACATGTTGGCGGTGTCGATGCCGAATTCGGAAACTTTCTCGGCGTTGGTGGAAAGGGCCACGAAATGCTTGCTGACGGCCTTCTCGTCCCCCAGCTTCTCCAGGAGCCACTTCTTCGCGCTCTGGGCGTTGGTCATGGTCTCCAGGGTGGTGAAGGTCTTGGAGGCGATGATGAAGAGGGTCTCCTCGGCGTCGAGGTCCCTCAGGGATTCCGCGATGTGGGTGCCGTCGATGTTGGAGACGAAGCGGACTGTAATGTCCCTCTGGGAATAATGCTTCAGGGCCTCGTAGGCCATGACCGGTCCAAGGTCGGAGCCGCCGATGCCGATGTTCACGACGTTCCTGATGGGCTTGCCGGTATGTCCCAGCCATTTGCCGGAACGCACCAGTTTGGCAAAATCCGCCATGTGCTCCAGCACTTCCTGGACTTCCGGGATGACGTCCTTGCCGTCCACGTAGACGTGGGCGCCCTTGGGCTGGCGGAGCGCGGTGTGCAGCACGGCCCGGCCCTCGGTCTTGTTGATCTTCTCGCCGCTGAACATGGCGTCGATGCTGGCTCTCAGGCCGACCTCGCCGCAGAGGGCGATAAGTTTTTCGAGGATCTCGTCGTCTATGAGGTTCTTGGAGTAGTCCAGATACCAGCCGCAGGCCTGGAGGGAGAATTTCCCGGCTCTGGCGGGATCTTTCGCGAAGAGTTCCCTGAGGCTGGGAAGGCCTTTTTCCTTAAGGGCTTTCAGTTCTTCGTAAGACTTCGTCTCGGTGAACAGCATTTAGTGTTTCCTTAATGTTTTTTCTTGATTAATCCGGGATGTAAAGACGCTGGCCGACCTTGAGGGAACTGGAGTTCCTAAGCTCGTCCTTGTTGTACTGCAAGATCTTCTTCCACTGCTGGGGGTCGCCGTAGAAGCGCTGGGCGATGCCGTAAAGCGTGTCGCCGCGCTTGACCTGGTAGACTTTCGGCCTTCTGGTGGTCGTCGGTTTGGCGGTGGTCCTGGCGGGCTGGGAAGGCTGGCTGGGTCCGGAGCGGAAAGTCTGGATGGGGCCGCTCTGCAAGGGCTGGAAATCGTCCCTGGGCGTCTCCACGTCGAAGGCGCTCTTGGCGGAGGCGGAGGCCACGGTCTCCGGCTTCCTGCCGCTGGGTTCCATCAGGCTTTCCATGGGCACGGGAGGAACCGTGCGCAGGGCTTCCGCCTGGGCGGTCATCTGCTTCTGGACTTCCTCGCGGCGGGCCTTCTCGTCCTTGGCGGCTTCGTTGGCGGCCGCGATCCTTCTCTGGAGCTCCTCGTTCTCGCGCTTGATGTCTTCCGCCTCGGAGCGGGTCACGCCGCCGTTCTCCTTGTTAAGCTCGTTCCTGAGATAGTTGATCTGGGTGTCCTTGGCGATGTTCTGCTTCTGCAGCGCGGCGACGTCTTTCCTGAGGGCGGTGATCTCCTCGGAGATGTCCCGGGCCGCCACGTTTTCCGGCAGCGTGAAACTGGCGGCCTGTCCCTCCAGTTCCTTGATCCTGGCGTCCTTCACGGCCAGCTGTTTCTGCAGGGCCGCGAACTCCGCGTTCTTGTCGGCCAGGGCCAGAGCCAGGGCCTGGGCCTTCTCGGCGCTGTCCTGGGAATTCTTGGCTTCCGCCAGAGCCTGGGCGGTGGAGCCTCTCAGGGACTGCAGCTGGGCTTCCACGGCGGCCTTCTGGGTGGCCAGCTCGGCGTATTTGCTTCTCAGGGTCTTCAGTTCCTCGGTCTGGGCCTTGCCGGCCTCGCCGTTCTTCAGCCTGGCCTTCAGGCCGGAGATCTCCTCCCTCAGGCGGGCGTTCACCTCGTCCAGGCTCCTGACCTTGGTGGCCAGGCCCGTGTTGTCGTTTTTAAGCTTCACGACCTGCTGGGCCAGCTCGGGACCCACTTCCGTGGTGCCCAGGGTTTTCAGCAGGGAGGCCACGTCGTCCGTGTCTTTCAGGGCGGTCAGGCGCTTCTCCAGGCTTTCCTTCTGCTCCGTCAGCAGCGTGACCTGGTCCTTGAGCTCGTTGATTTCGCGCTTGAAGTTTTTGGCCTCGGCCTTGGCGTCCTCCAGGAGCTTGCCGCTCTTCTCGTTGGCCTCGGCCACCGCGGCCGCCACGGCTTTCTCGCGCTCTTCCCTGATGGTCTCCTCCACGTTCTTGGTGGAGGCCTTCACGGCCTGGGCCTGGGATTTGGCGAACAGTTCCTGGTTGTGCTCCGCGTCCTGCTTCCAGCCCAGGGCCTGGCGGCGCATGTCTTCAGATTTTGTCACTTCCGCGAACTTGCCGTACCATATGGCGGCGTTCTTGTAATCGTCCTCTTCCTCGTAGGCCTGGGCCATGGCCAGGTAGGCCTTGTCGTAGGCGGGATCGATGGCGATGGCTTTGGCGTACTGCTCCCTGGCGCCCTGATAGTCGCGCTGGCTGGCCAGAAGCAGATCGCCGGCGTTCATGGCCTTCTCGGTCTCGGGCAGCTCTTTCTTGCAGGCGCTCAGCGCCAGCAGGGCCGCCAGGACCGTCACGGTAAGTAGATTTATCCTTAGCATTTCAGCTCCTCCTTGATTATTTTTGGGATTCCATCAGGCGCAGGTAACGCTCCGTGATATTCCCTCTGAGGGTAGAGTTATCGTTTTCGTCTGTGAGTTCCAGATAATTGGCGTAATCGTCCAGGGCTTTTTCGTCTTCTCCCAGCAGCTCGTAACAGATGCCCCGCATGGCGCGGCTGCCGGGATAGTCTTTCCTCCTCTCGAGGGATTGGGTGAAGAACTTGACTCCTTCCTTGCATTTTTCCAGCTTTACATCCTGGTCCTGGCTGGCGCTAATCAAGCCGACGGCGTTCAATCCGAGGTAGTGGTAGGCCCTGTGGTCGTCCTTGTTCAAGGCCACGGCTGCCAGCAGCGCTTTCTCGGCCGCGGCGTACCGCTGTTTTCGCAGCGCGGTAATGGCCGCAGTGATCAGCTTGTCGTAATTTTTGATGTCCTCGAGCTTAGCCTCCACTTCTTTTTCCAAGGGATGCCTGGGGTCTTTCGATCTTTTGACCTCCCGGGCTTTCCGAAAAAAGTACTCGGCTTTTTCGTCCTGGCCGTTCTCAAGGCATATGTCCCCCGCCCGGACGAGATCGTCGTACGTCTCCGAGGCGCTTTCGCCCTTGCACCCTGCCATGAGTAGCAGGGCCGAGATGATCGCGAGTGTCAGTCGGGTCTTAGGCATAGCTTTTCCTTAATGCGCTCCCATCATGCGGTCGTAGCGCGTGTTGACTTGCCTCTTGAGCGAGGAATCCTCGTTTTCGTCGACGGATTCGAGATAGGTGAGATAGTCGTCCGCGGCTTTGTCCAGCTGGCCGGTCATCTCGTAGCAGATGCCGCGCAGGGCGTAGCTGTTGGCGTAGTTTTTCTTCCTTTCGATGGCGCTGCTGAAGAACTGGATCGCCTCCTGGCATTTTTCCAGCTTGAAAGCCGGTTCCTCGCTGGTCTTCACCAGACTGAAGGTGACCAGCCCGAGGTAGTAGTAGGCCCTGTGGTCTTCCTCGTTCGCGGCCAGCGCTTTCTGCAAAAGCTCCCGGGCTTCCACGTACTGCTGACGCTGCAGGGCGACCACGCCTTCCGTGATGAGCTGGTCGTAGGACTTGGTCTTGGCCATCTTGGCCTCCACGTCCTTCTCCAGGGCTTTCTTGCGCTCTTCCTCCTCCTTCTTGGCCAGGGCCTTGGCTTCCTCCTCCTTTTCCTTCATCTGGCGGATCTTGCTCTCGGCCTGGTTGTAGCGGGTCTGGATCTCCTTGACCTTCTGGTTGGCGGCGGCGAATTTCTGGCTGTCCTTGCGGCACCAGTCGGCGTAGGCCTTGTAGCTTCTAAGGGCGGAGAGGAGCTCGTCGTCCTGGAACTCGCCGGAATAGATGTCGCCCAGCTCCTCGTAGAGATAGCCCCTGGAGGGATCGATCTTCAGGGCCGCCTCGTAATTCTTGATGGCTTCCTTCATCTTGCCGTCGAGCCTGGCCAGGCGGCCGTCGTGCTCGAAGGTGTCGGCCTCGCTCTTGGCTTTCTGCGCGGGCGTCAGCTGCTCCTTGGGATCGTCCTCGGGCTTGTCCACTATGGTGACCGCCGGGGCGCCTTCCTGCTTCTCGGGCTCCGTCTCCACGTTCTTCTCGGGGACGCTGAAGGAGGAATAAAGCGCCTGGGCGCCCTTGGGATCGAGCTCGGCGTATTTCTTGAAGAAGTCCGCGGCCTTCACCGGGTCGTCGAAATTATCCTTGTAGATGCGGGCCAGCGACAGGGGCAGATTCTTGTTCTTGGGCAGTTCCTGGAAGGCTTTCTCAAAATAGCGGACCGCTTCCCGCCAGTTTTTCGTCCTTTGGTGGCAGGTGCCGATGACCGCCAGCAGCTCGCCCCTGGTGTCCCCGGCCTTCAGGGCCTTGACGTAACTCTCCGCGGCTTTCTCGTAATTGGCCGCCCGGAAATAGGCGTTGCCCAGGTTGCAGAGGGCCTCCTTGGAATTGGGCATGCAGAAGACCGCGTTCTCGAAGCAGATCCTGGCCTCCTCGGGTTTCCTGAGGCGCTGGTAGTAGGTTCCCAGGCCCATCCAGGCCCAGCCGTTGGTCTGCTGGGAAAGGGCCAGGACTTTGGAGAACTCGCCGCCGGCGTACTCGTCGTGGTTCTGCTTCAGGTAGCAGTAGCCCAGGCCCAGCCTGATCTTCTGCTCTTCCGGGAATTTCTGCTTAAGCTCGTAATAGATCCTCTGGGCCCGGCCGAAATCGCTGAGGTTCAGCGCGCGCTGGGCTTCGTCCAGCGAGCCTTTAAGGTCGGAGGCCTCGTCCCGGCAGGCGTCCAGCAGAAAGACCGCCAGGGCGAAGGAAAGCAAGAACAATATGGATAAAACTTTTTTCATGTCAGAAGGAATTCTCCTCGGAAGGCGTCCGGCCTTCCTTTACGTCGGAGACATAGTTCGTCAATGCCTCCAGGGCTTCCCGCCTAAGCTCCGCGTAGCGCTTCGCGATCTTCAGTTTCGTGTCAGTCATGCCAAGGAGATCCTGGGTCACCAGGACCTGGCCGGAGCAGCGGGGCCCGGCGCCGATGCCGATGGTGGGGATCTTCAGCGAGGCGGTTATCTCTTCGGCCAGTTTGGCCGGCACCATTTCCAAAACCACCGCGAAAGCGCCCGCTTCCTGGACCGCCAGGGCGTCCTCCCTGATCCTCGCGGCCGCCTCCTCGGTCTTGCCCTGCACGGTATAGCCTCCCAGGGTCAGAACGGACTGGGGCTGCAAGCCCACGTGCCCGCAGACCGGGATGTGCGCCTCCGTCATGGCCCGGATGGCGTTGTAGGCCGAGCGTCCGCCTTCCAGCTTCACCGCGTCCGCCCCGGCTTCCTTGATGAAGCGGCCGGCGTTCACGACGGCCTGCTCGGTTGAGACTTCGTAGGATAGGAAGGGCATGTCGGCGATGACCGGCGTTCCCTTCGCTCCCCTGACCGTCATCTGGACGTGCCAGAGCATCTGCTCCATGGTCACGGGCAGGGTGTTGGGATAACCCGCTATCACGTTTGACAGCGAATCGCCGACCAATACGGCGTCCACTCCCGCCTCGGCCAGGAGGGAGGACATCAAAGCGTCGTAGCCGGTCAAAACCACAAGCTTTTCGCCGGCCAGATATTTCTCGCGCAGTTTACGTAGTGAGGTCATATTTAAGGGCAAAATTCTCTAGTTTAATTTCTGAAATATTCATTTTAGCATAACTTATTCGCTTATGGTACCCTCTCCCAAAACTTCGCCGGAACGGTAGAGAACCCCCGCCTGCCCAGGGGTGACCGCCCGCTCGGGCTCGGCGAACTCCACCAGGGCCTTTCCGCCGGGCAGTATCTTCACCCGGCAGGGCTTCGGCGGGCTGGTGGAGCGGATCTTGCACTCCGCGGAAAAGCTGTCCGAATCGGGCTCTTCCAGCCAGCTCACGTCCTCCAGCGGCACCTCCTTCCTCATCAGGTCCTCGTTGCCGCCGATGACGACCGCGTTCTCCCCCTTGTCTATCCTCACCACGTATTTTCTGACGCGGTGGGCGCCGATCTTTTTCCGCTGTCCCACGGTGTAGGCGGGCAGCCCGCAGTGGCAGCCGGCCTCCTCGCCCGAGACGTCCCGGATCGGGCCGGGGACGAAGGCTTCCGGCGCGCGCTCTCTCAGGAAGGCCTCGTAGTCGTCGTTGGGGATGAAGCAGATCTCCTGGCTGTCCCTTTTCTGGGCCACGGGGATCCCCGCTTCGGCGGCGATCTGCCTTACCTCCTCCTTGGTCATCTCACCCAGGGGGAAAACGAGCCTGGAGAGCTGCTCCGGGCTCAGGCGGGAGAGGAAATAGGACTGGTCTTTCTTGACGTTCGCGGCCGCGAAAAGGCGGGCGCGCCCGCCCTCCGGATCTCTCACGATCCTGGCGTAATGGCCCGTGGCGGCCATTTGGCAGCCTTCCTCGTCGGCGATGGCCAGAAGCTCCCTGAACTTGAAATTGGGGTTGCAGTTGACGCAGGGGTTGGGCGTCCTGGCCCGCAGGTATTCGCGAACGAAGGGGCGCACCACCCTTTCCTCGAAAGTCTCCCGCAGGTCCTTCACCACGAGCCTGATTTTCAGGGCCTCCGCCACCCTTTTCGCGTCCTCCGCCGCGGCCAATCCTTTGTCGCTGGTCAAAAAGTGCGCGGCCAGGACTTCACAGCCCTGTTTACCCAGCAAATAGGCGCTGACGGCGGAATCCACCCCGCCGGAGATGGCCACGAGAACTCTCATTTAAAAAACAGGTCCCACTGCTGCGCCGCGGGTTCCTCCCCGGGCTTTTCCTCCGCCGGCTGCCCGGCGGGCTCCGGCGCGGGCTGCTCCGGCGCGGGCTTCGCCGTTTTCTTGCCGGCCGCGGGATAAGCCATGGAATAGATCCCGCCCTTCCTGGCGGCTTCCGTCTTGTAGAGCGCCGTTTCCAGCGCCTTGACGCGGCTGGTGAAATCTCCCGGCTGCTCGCCCTCCTCGCCGATGGCCTTGAAGACCATGTAGAGGTGGGAATCCGTTTCGTCGGCCCTGAAGAGCGCCATGGCCTCGGGGGTCTGGGGCAGGACGGGGGAGCCGAATTCCAGCCTGCCGTGGTGGCTCAGTATCATGTGCTGCAGCTGCAGCCTCAATTCTTCCGGGAAGCCCTCTATCTTGTCGCAGGCTTTCCCCACCAGCTCGCTGCCGTAGGCCACGTGCCCGATGAGGCGGCCCAGGGTGGTGTATTCCGTGCTCAAAGAGCCCTGCATCTCGTAAAGTTTGCCCACGTCGTGCAGCATGGCGCCCGCCGTCAGAAGGTCGCGGTTCAGTTTCGGGTAGCGCTCCGCCATGGTCAGGACCAGGCGCGTCACCCCCAGGGTGTGCTCCAGAAGACCGCCGCAGGCCGCGTGGTGCATGGCCTTGGCCGCGGTGTGGACCTTGAATTCCTTTATGAATTCCGGATCCTCGAAAAAGGAGGCCAAAAGTTTGGCCACGTAGGGATCCTTCACGTTAAGGCGGTATTCTTCCAATTCCCGCCACATTTCCTCCGGATCGTAAACGCTGCCCATTCTCACGTCGCTCTCGTTTATCTTGTCCCCCGGGCGCAGGCTCCGGCCGTCCGAGATCTTGATCTGCGGCTTGCCTTCGTAGGTCCCGACCTTGCCGGTTATCTTGACGATCTTGCCGCTCTCGAAGATCTTCTGCAGCCGGTCCACGTCGTCCCAGAGGTTGGCCGACACGCTGCCCGTGGCGTCCGTCAGCACCAGCGTCAGAAAGGATTTGCCTTGCTTGGTCTCGCGCCTGTCGCACTGCTGGATGGCGTAGAACTCGTCCACCACGTCGCCTTCTTTCAGGTCTCTTATGTTTTGTCTCATTTTCTTCCCGTAAACTTTCGGTTTGTTTTTAGCGAATTATTTTTTGCGGCGGCCGCGTCCCCGTCCCTCGCCGCGTTTCTCTTTCTCGACTCTCGGAACGTAGCTGTCGCTGCCCGCCATGATCCTGTCCTGGTAGCAGCGGTCCAGCAGGGCCGCCAGCAGGGTCACGCCCTCCTCGGTGGCGCCTATGGTCCTGGCCATGGAGACAAAGCGGGCGGCCCGCTCCTTCTGCAGGAGGTCCAGGCTTCTGGCCAGCTGCTCCATATTGGTCTGGAGTCTTTCGGAGATGACTTTCTCAACTTCCTCCTCCGTGGGCAGGGGCAGCTCCTTCATCTCGATGTTGTAGGCCTTGGCGATCATGTTGAGCTTGACTTTCTCCCCCGCCGTGACCAGGGTCACGCTGGTGCCCGCGGCCCCCGCGCGCCCGGTGCGGCCGGCGCGGTGGATGTAGAGTTCCTGCTCCTCCGGCGGCTCGTACTGGATGACCATGGAAAGGGCCGGGATGTCGATGCCCCGGGCCGCGATGTCAGAGGAGACCAGGACCTTCAGCTGGCCCTCCCGCAGGCGCTGAATGAGGGCCTCGCGCTTTTTTTGGGGCAGGTCGGCGGAGAGTTCCTCCGCCTCGAAGCCGAAGCGCTTCAAGACCACCGCCACGTAGTGGACCGTGGTCTTCATGTTGCAGAAAACGATGACGGAATCCGGGGACTCCGTCTCCAGGATCCTGACCAGGGAGCGGTCTTTCTCCATGGCCGGCACCTGGCAGAAGAGATGCTGGATCTCCTTGACGTGCACGTTGTCCTTGGAGAGGCTCAGGAATTCCGGCTTCTCCAGGAACTGCCCCGCCAGCGAGAGCACCCGAGGGGTAAAGGTGGCGGAGAAAAGGTAGCCGTTGTATTTCTGCGGCAGATAGCGCTTAAGCTGGCACATGTCGGGATAGAAGCCCATGGAGAGCATCCTGTCCGCCTCGTCCAGTATGAGCACCCTCAGTTTCGCGAGTTTCAGCGTGCCCCTCAGCATAAAATCCAGAAGCCGGCCAGGGGTGCCGATGACTATTTGCGCGCCCGGGATGGCTTTCTGCTGCTTGTCGTAGCCCGTGCCGCCGTAGACCGCCACGGAGGAGATCCCGCTCCCCGCGGTCATTTTCTCCGCCTCCGTCTCTATTTGCAGCGCCAGCTCCCTGGTGGGGGCCACCACCAGCGCCTGGCATTCCGCGAGCCCCTTGTCGATCCTTTTCAGGGCCGGCAGCAGGTACGCCCCGGTCTTGCCGCTGCCGGTGCGGGACTGCACCATGAGGTCCCGGCGCTCCAGCACGTAAGGGATGGTCATGGCCTGCACGGGCATGAGGGAATTCCAGCCCGCCTTCTCGGCGTAGCTTTTCATCTCCGGGGAAAGTTCCTCCCACTTCGCGGGGGGCAGCTCGTTCTCCGGCTGAATGAGCTCGCTTTCCTCTATCGTTTGCTGTTCCAGTTTTTCTTCGTCCATTTTATTCTTCGATGAATTCCTTGTAGACGGCGATGGGCGCCAGGTTGCCCCAACCCGCGAAATCGCTGCCGGCGCCGGCCTTCTTCGGTTCCAGGCACTGCTCGGGAGAGATGTTCTCCCAGACCGTCCC
>DBWD01000125.1:0-158 GCA_002308555.1 bacterium UBP3_UBA1247 | reverse complement strand
TAATAGCGCTTGGCGAAATACTTCGCTTCCTTGACCGCGCCGTTCTCCTTCAGGCCTCTCAGAGCCATATACGTCGTGCAGGGCCAGTTGGATCCCAGCCAGTAGCCCGTCTCCGGCTCGTAGGGTTTTTCGCAGGGCGGAAGGCACGGGAAAGGCAC
>DBWD01000063.1:13376-19979 GCA_002308555.1 bacterium UBP3_UBA1247 | reverse complement strand
CTTCCCTGCGGCGCAGCTGGGCCAGTTTCTCCCCTGCCTCGGCAACGCCGGCCTGGGAAGATCTCTCGTACCAGTAGGCGGCGGTGGTCTGGTCCTCGGGAACGCCCCAGCCGTTGCAGTAAATGTCGCCCAGGATCATCTGCCCCACCGGCTTGCCGGCCTTCGCCGCCTTCTCGATCCAGTGGCGGGCCTGGGCCTGGTCCTCGTCCGTCCCCCTGCCGAGAAGGTAATTGATTCCCAGATTGATCCAGGCGTCTTCGTTATCTTTTTCGGAGGCGAGCTTGAAACACTTGAAAGCCTTGAAATCGTCCTTGGGAACGCCGTGCCCGTTTTCATACAGCAGGCCCAGCCTGTAAATGGCTTCCGGGTCCTCCTTGGCCACGGCTTTGCGATACCACTCGAAAGCGCGCTCGTAGTTTTTCAGATCGCAGGAACGGTTCCCCATGAATGTCATGGCGCCCGCCCGTCCGAACTGGGCCGCGTAGGCCAGATAATGCGCGGCCGTGTCGGCGTCCTCAGGCTTCCCGCCCGTGCCGCGCAGATAGTAGAAGCCCAGCTTCTCCACGGCCTCGGCGTCCAGCTTTTGCGCGGCCAGGTCGAACCAGTAGGCGGCGGAGGGGTAGGCTCCCTTCTTTTCCTGGAGTTTTCCCATTTTCACCTGGGCGGGCGCGTGGCCCATCCGGGCGGACTTTTGATAATTCTCATAGGCCAGGTCGGGATTCTTGGCGACGCCGTAGCCGCTTTCATACAGAATGCCCACCGCGAAGATCGCTTCGGGGTCGCCGCTCTTCGCGGCTTTCTCATACCAGGCGAAAGCCTCGGAAGGACGGTTGTCGTTCAGATAATAGGAGCCCAACGCCCTCATGCACAGCACGTCGCCTTTCTCGGCGCCCTGCTTGAAACTCTCGAAAGCCGCCGCGGTATTCTTGGGAGCGCCGATCCCGCTGTATTGGCAGAATCCTTTCATGTACAGGGCTTTCACGCTGCCCAGCTTCACCGCCTCCTCGATCTTCGCGAAGCCCTCGGCGGGATCCTTCGCCGTGCCGATCCCGTAGAGATAGCAGACGCCCAGGTCGAGCGCGACGTCCGGCGAGCCGCCCGCGGCGGCTTCCTTCAAAAACTTGAAACTCTCAGAAGTGAAATTACCCAAGGCCGGGTGGTTCTTGTTGTTCGCCAAAATTTTGGACGCCAGGTCGCACCAAAGTTCCGCGGCCTCCTTGTCGCCGTTTTTGGCGGAATAAAACAGCAGCGCCTCCGCTCTTTTCAGGTCGTTCGCCTCCAGGGCTTCCTTGGCGCGCTTGTTCACGGCCTTGAGATCGTTCCTGCCTGATCCGCTCTCCTCCAGTTTGTTCCAGTCCAGGTTGTCCGCCCTTACGCAGAAACGTTTCGTCTCGGGTTCCATAAGCGAACCTTGGGCGAGCCTTTTTTCAGTTTCGCCGGTCCTGTTCAGAAGCGACGCGACGCCCACCACGAGATTCGTGCCCTTCAGGGTCACGGGGCCACCGCAGCCGACGGCGGCAGGCGCGTCGATGGCGATGTTGACAGGGCCGGACGCCAATATCTTCCCTTCGGAATTCCCTACCACGTCCGTCCCAACCGGGGCGCCGTAGCACACGATCCCGGTGTCGGCGGCCAGGTCGCCGGCGGAGGCGCGCAAGGGCAGGCAGAGGATCTCCTCGGGGGAAGCCTCCACCTCCACGGCGGCCAGGTCGCGGTCCTTAGCCACAAGGATCTTCTTAACTTTATACTCTTTCCCGTCGACGTCCGTTATTGTGAGCACCGGCTGGTCGTCCACCACGTGCCAGCAGGTCAGCACGTAAACTTTGCCGTCCTTCAGGACCGGGAATCCGGTCCCGGAGGCGTCGATGCCCTTGACAAAAAGACAGGCCTTCATGGGATCAGCGTATTTGGAGCCAGCTTCCGGCTTCCCGTCCCTGGTCAGGGCGAAATCGCTTTCGATGGGGGCGGTCCTGGTTTCCTCCGTCCGCTCCGCGGCGAAGGGCGCTTCCTCCGCCTTTTCTTCGTCGGCAGGCTTTTCCTCCGCTATATCCGCGGCGGGCGCTTCTTCTTCCGACTTATCTTCCTCAGCGGGTTTCCCTATCGTTTCTTCCTCGGCGAATAATTTTTCTTCGATCAGCTCTTCCGCGGCGGGTCTGGCGTCTGACAGGGCGCCGATATCGTCAAGCTCCCTGACGGCCTCGGACCGCTCCGCGTCGCCGGAGTCCCGGGCCTCAATTTCAACTTCCTTCCAGGATCGATCCCGGAAGAGCGAGGAAAAGACGGAGGAAGGATCGTTTCTTCTTTCAAGCAAAAGCATGACCACCGCTACCGAAAGAGCGGTGATCACTATCAAAAATATGACGGTGGTGACGGGAACGCCTGATCTTTTGGAATTATCTGACATATCTGTTCTCCAGGGATGCAAATAATAAATTATATTATATATCCGTCCAGAAATACAGGCGAAGCGAACCCCGCGGCGGGGACATCGCGCCGGCCGTGCCGAAAAAAATCCGGCTTTAATGTCATAATTTTGCGACATTTACCGCTATTTTTGGGCTTGAATATCCTCTATAATTTTTGATATCATAATTTAAAATATCACTTAAAATCACGGAGGATTTTATATGACACAAAAAATCAGACCAAAGGGAATTTCCACTCTCACCGCTATTCTTTTAATGATCATCACCGCCCTTTCGGTGGCGGTGGTAATGCTTTATCTTCAGAACAACAACGCGGCCCTGCCTTTCGGCGGGGANNGGCGGGAAGGCCGCGGCCGTCGCCAGCCCGGCTGAAGAGCCGATGGAAGCCGAGCCCGCGGTGACAAACGTCGCCGTAAGCGCGGAAAGCGCTGCCGAAGAGAACACGCCGGCAAGCGCCGCGGCATCGGCGTCAGCCGAGGAAGAAGAGAAAGAAGCCGCGCCTGTCGAGGAGAAAACGCCGCCCGTTGATCCCATCAAAAGCTGCGTGACGATAAAAACGATCTCCGGAACCGGCTCGGGCTTCGTCACGCAAAAAGGCGAGGATCTTTACGTCGCCACCTGCGCCCACGTCGTCTATGAGGAGCCAATGCTCGCCATCCGCGACCTGGAAGGACATACCCTGAAAGCCGAGGAAGTCCTGGTGGCCAAGGACAGGGACCTGGCTTTCGTCAAGATCATCAAGCCGGAGCATCCCGTCTATCCCCTGGCGGTCCATGACAACGTCACTTCTCTCACCAAGCTTCCCGAAGTAGTCTGCTACGGCGACAGCGAAGGGGTGGGCGTCATAGTGAAATGCGAAGGCAAGATGCTGGGCATAGGCCCCCTTAACATTGAGACCGACACGCCCTTCGTGAGCGGAAACAGCGGAGGCCCCGTGCTTCTGAAGGACACCAACCTGGTGGTGGCGGTGGCCGCCTGTTTGACCAGGCGGAGCGAGGGCAACAAATGGGCCAAAGGCACCCGCTTTGAGAACGAGACCAGACGTTTCTCGGTGCGCTTCGACAATCTGAAGACCGAGGACTTGGAAAAAACGGAATGGGGCAAGATCGACGAGAAGGATGCCGGCGCCCTTAACAAATTCGCCGAGGAAGCGGAAAAGAAGGGCGACGAAGAGACCTTTTACAAGATCGTCTTTTACAACGCCGGCCTGAAAGACACCTGGGCGCTCAACAAATGCTGCGAGATCCTGCTCGCCGAACTGGCCAGCAAGACCGACAAGGAAGAATTCGAGGAGGAGCAGTACAAGACCTTCAAAACTTTCCAGAACGCCGCGGAAAACAAGATCCCCGGCGGTCTCTTCGGCTCGGGGCTCTGCTATCTTTACGGCATAGGAACCACCACCAACACCGAGGAAGGCTTTAAAAAGATCGAGGAAGCCGCCAGGTCCGGCTACAGCGCCGCCCAGTATTTCGAGGGTTACTGCTACCAGACCGGAACCGGGACCGACATAAACCTGGAGAAAGCGTTCTCCAGTTACAAGAAAGCCGCCGACCAGGGCCATCTCAAAGCCCTGAACGCGCTGGGCGACTGCTACCACTACGGCTGGGGAACCACCCAGAACGACAAGCTGGCCAAGGACTGCTTCCAGAAAGCCGCCGACCAGAACGACGCCGAGGGCCAGTGGAACATGGGGCTTTGCTACGAATACGGCATCGCCGTGCCGGAGGATATGGAGAAAGCTTTCTCCTATTACCGCAAGGCCGCCGAGCAGGGAGACGTTTCCTCCTGCGTCAAGCTGGCCCATATCTATTCCGAGAAGGAAGATTTCAAAAGCGCCGCCATCCTTTACCGGAAAGCCGCGGACCAGAACGATCCCACGGCGATATACAGCCTGTCCCTCTTTTACAAACTGGGGATAGGCGGACTGCCGAAGGACAACGAGATCGAGGTCGCCCTGGTCAAGAAAGCCGCCGACATGGAAGACGAGAACGCCATGATAGCCATGGGAGGCTTCTACCGGTTCGGCTACGCCTCCATAATTCCCAAGGATACGAAAGAGGCGGCCCTCTGGTTCGCCAAGGCCGCCCACAAGGGCAGCGCCCTGGCCAAGGATTACATCGGCGTCATGTATGAAAACGGCGAGTACTACGAAAGGAACTACACCAAGGCCTTCCAGTATTACAAGGAGTCCGCGGAGGCCGGCTGCGAGGCGGCCTGGGCGAACCTGGGCGTCTGCTATCTCTACGGCAACGGCACGGAAAGGAATCTGAGCCAGGGCGTCTACTGGATCGCCAAAGCCGCCAGCGCCGGCATCGCGGTGGCTCAAGTCACCTACGCCCAGTGCTACTTTAACGGCTGGGGCGTCCCCATGAATTATCAGAGCGCTTTCTACTGGTACGAGAAGGCCGCCAGGGAAGGCGAGAACGCGGAAGCCATGGCCTCCCTGGGAGCCATGTACGAAAAGGGCTGGGGCGTGCCGAAGGCCGATTACCAGAAGGCCGCCGAATGGTACGCCAAAGGCGTTCAGAAAGGCGACGCCACGTCGGCCTTCCTGCTGGGAAATCTTTACTATTACGGCATCGGCGTGACGCGGGATTACAACTACGCCAAAAAGCTTTTCCAATACGCCTGGGAGGAAGGCAAGAACGAAAACGCCTACAAGATGATGCAGCAGTGCCCGTAATCTTCCTAAAAAAAAGAGCCGCTTTCAAGCGGCTCTTTTTTTTGTCAGACTTTGCTGAAGAATTCGCAGGTCTTCCTGAGGCCCTCCTCGAAGGAGAACTTGGGAACGTAGCCCAGGAGCGTTCTGGCCTTTGAAATGTCCGCGCTGGAGTGCATGACGTCCCCCACCCTGGGCGGCGCCATCACCGGAGGCAGATCCGCGCCCATGATCCTGTTGATGGCGGCGTGGAGCTCCAGGAGGCTCACGGTCTGGCCGCAGGCCACGTTGAAGACCTGGCCGGAAATGCCGGGAGTCTTGGTGGCCAGCAGGTTGGCCTCCACGTTGTTCTTCACGTAGGTGAAATCCCTGGTCTGCTCGCCGGTGCCGTAGATGACGGCCTGCTTCTTTTCCCTGGCGGCGGCGCAGAAAAGCGGAATGACCGCGGAGTAAAGGCTGTTGGGGTCCTGGCGTTCGCCGAAGACGTTGAAGTACCTCAGGACGACGGTCTCCAGGCCGTAGATATAGGCGAAGGAGCGGCAGTAGTACTCGCCCGCCAGTTTCGTCACGGCGTAGGGGGATATGGGGTCGGGCGCTTCCTTTTCGCTTTTGATCAGCGTCTCGGAATTGCCGTAGGCGGAGGAGGAGCCGGCGTAGACCAAACGCCTGACCTTGTTTTCCGCGGCTCTCCTCAGGACGTTCAGGGTGCCGGAGACGTTGACGTCGGTGCTTTCCTCGGGATTCTCGACCGATCTTGGCACCGAGGCCACCGCCGCGTGGTGAAGCACGTAGTCGACGCCCCGCATGATCTTTTCCATCAGGGCTCTGTCCCTGATGTCGCCCTCGTAAAACTCCACGTCGTTAACGAAGGAGTTCATGTTCTCCGCTTTGCCGGAGAAAAAGTTGTCGATAACGCGGACATTCTCTCCGCGTTTCACTAGTTCTTCCGCCAGGTGCGAACCGATGAAGCCCGCGCCCCCTGTCACTAAGTAGGTTGCCATTTGTTTACGCTAAAAGATTAACGAACCATTCCGGAGGCCTCACGGGCCTGAGCTGCTTGTAGTCCAGGCAGACGTGGACGGTGTAGCCGTCCACCAGCAGGACCTCGCCTCGCTTCACTTCGCATTTCACCCTGAGCTTGATGCCCTCGAACTCCTCCACGTACGCCCTGATGGTCAGAAGATCGTCGTAGCGCGCCGGAGCGTGGTACTGGCAATGGGCTTCCAGGACCGGAAGCCCGATGCCCCTGCTCTCCATTTCCTTGTAGGTGAGTCCCAGGCTGCGCATGAGCTCGTTGCGGCCCCTCTCGAAAAAGACCAGGTAGTTGGCGTAGTAAACCACGCCCATCTGGTCCGTGTCGGCGTAAGGGACGCGGTATGTCAGCGTGACTTCTTTCATCAGAAGGGAGGATCGTTGTATTCGTTGGGATCGCCGGATTTGCTCTCGAAGCCGCTATCCTGGGCGCCGCCCTGGGAGGAACCGAAGCCGCCCTGGTCGCCGCCGAACCCGCCGCCGAAA
>DBWD01000063.1:13133-13297 GCA_002308555.1 bacterium UBP3_UBA1247 | reverse complement strand
TCGGGATCGCTGCCGCTCTGGTGATAGTTGTTGTTGAAGATGAGGATCCTCAAGGACTGGAGGGAACCGCTCAGGTAGTCCTTGCCCTTGGAATCGCGGTTGCGCCAGAGGCCGGTCAGCCTGATGCTGCATCTCTGCTGGGGTTCCTCGGGCTGGGGCTGGCC
>DBWD01000063.1:6311-13080 GCA_002308555.1 bacterium UBP3_UBA1247 | reverse complement strand
CCTTTCTTGAAATTATTCGGGACGATGTTGACTTTTACGCGGCCGGACAATGTGCCTGTCAGCATTTTGTTGCCGTTTTGGTCGTTCTCTTCCCAGAGCCCCATGACTCTGATAAGATCTTTGCGCTGGTTTTGCGGCCTGTTGTTTTGCGGTCCGCTGAAGAAATCTGCCATAATAGCTCCTGTAGTTTATTTTTACTACTGTTCGGTAGGTTTTTATTCTATGATAAGCTCCACGGCCTGCTCGTCGCAGTCCGGNNCAGTTGATGCAGACGCTCCAGATCTTGTGGGGCAGCTGCTCCTTGTCGATCTTTTTGAAGCCGCATTTCATAAAGAAATCCGAGACGTAGGTCAGGGCGAACATTCTGTTGAGGCCCAGCGCCTTGGCGTCCTTCAGGCAGGCCTCCACCAGCTTCGTGCCGATGCCCCGCCCCTTGTGCCCCTCGGCCACGGCCAGGGAACGGATCTCGCCCAGGTCCTCCCAGACGATGTGCAGCGCCGCGCAGCCGATGATCTCCCCCGTGTCCTTGTCTATCGCCACGGTGAAGTCGTGCACGTGCTCGTAAAGGTCGCTCAGGGCCCTCGGCAGGAGCTTGAACTCCGCCGCTTCGCTCATGATAAGCTCATAAACCTGGCGCATCATTCCCAGCGTAGGTTCCGCAAGCTCGTAATTCATTTAATTATCTCTCCGCTTGACCTGACGGTCTTGACATGGCCGTTCTTCGTTATGAGCAGCAGGAACCCCTCGTCGCTCAGTCCGGAGAAAAAGCCTTCCATTATCTTGTTGTTTTCCTTGAAACGGATCATCGAGACAGGCGCGGACAGCTTTTGCCATTCGATCACGATCTCACTCTCCGTTTTGTTTTCGATTTCCAGGATCTCTTCCGCCAGCCTTTCCGCCCAGAGGGCCGGCTCCTCTCTTTTCTTGGTGAAAGCCGTCACGGAAGTTCTCTTTTGGCCGTCCGGCAGAACGTCGTTTCCCGCCGGGTCGTTGAGGTTCAGGCCGACGCCTATGACGAAGGCGTCCTCCGTATCCTCCACCAGGATCCCGGCAATCTTGGCATCGCCCGCCACGACGTCGTTGGGCCAGGCCAGCAGAGCCGGCACCCCGGCCGGCCTCAGTATGTCCGCCAGGGCCAGGCCGCAGAGCAGCGAAACAAGTTTCGGGGCCCTGACGTCCTCTTTGGCCACCGCCAGGCTCACAAGAAGGTTTTGCCCTTTCAGGGAGCTCCAGCTTTTCCCGTACTGGCCGCGGCCTTTCAGCTGCTCCTCGGCCCTGACGAAGAAAGGAGTTTCCTCGCCTTTGGCGAGCAGAGCCCTGGCCTCGTCCATGGTCGTCGCGCAGCTGTCGAGATGAAAGCCTTTCATGCCCTACTCCGCGTCCAGCCCCAGGTCGACCGCCGGCGCGCTGTGGGTCAGGGCGCCTATGGAGACTCTCTGAACGCCGCAGTTCGCTATCAAGCTTACGTTGGCGAGAGTCACGCCGCCCGTGGCCTCCAGGACCACCTTGCCTTTGAGTTTTTCCGCCGTTTTCGCCATTTCCTCCGCCGGCATGTTGTCCAGCATGAGCAGGTCCGGGGCGTATTCCGCCATTTTCAAGGCTTCCTCGAAGCTTTCAGCCTCGATGGCTACGGGAACTCCCGGATATTCCTTCCGGGCTTTCCCGATGAGCTCGGCGTAAGTCAGGCCGGAAGAAGCCAGGTGGTTGTCCTTGAACATGATCATGTCGGAAAGATCCAGCCGGTGGTTCACGCCGCCTCCGCAGCGCACCGCGTACTTGTCCAGGATCCTCATGCCGGGCATGGTCTTCCTGGTGTCCGTTATCTTCGCGCCCTCGGGCCCGGCCGCCTCCACGAAGCGCGCCGTCAGGGTGGCCACGCCGCACATTCTCTGGAGAAGGTTCAGGACCGTCCTCTCGCAGGAGAGTATGGGCGCAAGGGGCCCGGAGACCACGGCGAGGGTTTCCCCTTTCTCCGCGGTCTCGCCGTCTTCCTTCAGCAGTTCCGCGGTCACGGCGGCGTCCAGGAACTTGAAGCCGAATTCCGCGACTTCCAGCCCGGCCACGGAGATCCGCTGCCTTGTCCTCAGGAAAAACCTGCCCCGCTTTTCTTTCGGACAGCTCAGGAGGCTGGTAAGGTCGCGGTCGGCCTTGTCCTCGCTGAGCGCCCTCTGGAAAAGCGTCAGGGCGTATTTTCTTTCCTTGGGGGTAAATCTCATCACTTGGCTTCCGTCAGCTCCTTGAACTTGTCGGCGACCTTGGGATCGGCGTTGACCCTCAGGGGCTCGAAGACGGGATCCTGCAGCAGGCGCTTCCTGGCCACGTTCCTGTCGGCTTTAACCGCGTCGTCCAGGAATTTCAAGGCGTCGTTGGGACGGCCGGTCATCACGAAAGCCGCCGCCACCTGAAGGTTGAACTCAGCTTTTCTGGCGTCCGTCAGATTCGCCGCTTCCAGGCCTCTCTTGTAAGCGATGGCCATTTCGGCGTAGCGTTTCTGCTTTTGGAAGGCCTTGCCGATCCTGTCGAACATCTCGGGATCGTTGCAGTCGTCCCTGTAGAGCAGGGCGGAATAGATGACCTGGGAGAACTGCGGCTCCTTGGCTTTTTCCCATTTGGCCGCCAGATCCAAATAATCTTTCCAGTTGATGGGGCCTTCGGAGGCCAGCTCTTCTTTCAGCCTGGTGTGGAGCTGCTTCTTCTCCACCTCCTTCTCAAGATACCAGACGTACTGCGCCATGGAGGCGTTCATGGGGTCTTTTTCCAAGTACTCTTTTATGACCTTGAGGCCCTCCTGCTCCCTGCCGTTCCTGGCCAGCATGGAGGAAAGCCGCATGTAGGCTTCCGCGGACATGTTGTTGAGCCAGATGGCGTCACGGTAAGCAAGCTCGGCCTCGTCGTACATCTTGTGGTATTCGTAAAGCCCGCCGATGGCAGTGCGGCATTTGGCGAACGACTTCCTGGCGGCCAGGTCCTCGAAGAACTCGCCGGCCTTGACGTCGACTTTGCCTTTGCGCCCGTTGTTGATGTCCTCGAAATAAAGCGTCCCGCCGTCCTGGAAAACTTTTTTCAGGTTGGTCCAGTATTCCGTGTCGGCCTTGACCATTTCCGGAGTGATGGTGACCTTGTGGTCGCAAAGCTCCATGATGATGCCGGCGGGCTTCAGGAAGGGGTACATCCATTCTATGGTGTAGCTCTCCTCCAGGAAGAAGGGGTGCTTCTTGATGTTCTTGTCGTAGATCATCCTGGTGAGGATGGCGTTGAGGCGCATGACACCCTCGATGCCCCGGATGCTGATCTTGCCGCCTTCCAGGCTGACTTCCTCGCCAACGTATTCCCCGCGTTTCACGCGTTTCTCCACGTCCTGGTAATAAAGCTCGAAGGAGCGCTGGAAATCGAAATCGGAGGGAATGTAGATGGTGTCAACGCCTTTCTTGTGATCCTCGCGGGAAGCGTTGAGGGTCCTCAGAAGCGCCCTGACCCAGCCCCAGACCACCTGGGGCTCGCAGTAGCGGTCCCTCAGCACCGTGATGTAGGAATCGTCCGCCAGGCCGTTCTGGGTGATGAGCCAGCAGTCCTCGCGCATGCGGTCCACGTTGATCATGTACATGGGCACGAAACGCCCGGGGTCGGTGCCGCCGTAGTAGATGGTGTTGGGCTTGCAGATCTTCATGATCTCCTCGCCGTAGATGTAGCCGAAATTTTTGTAGCGCTGGTTGTTCTCGCCCCAGTTTTCCGTGGCCGTGATGAAGGGCGTCACGAAGCACAGGAAGGCGATGGCGATGGCGCAGGCTCCGATCCTGGACGGGAAGAAGACGCTGCCAAGCACGAAGGCGCCTATGAGGGCGAAGATGGCGCCGTAGAGAATGCCAACCGGGACGGAAGCGGGTCCGAGATTGTGCAGGGCCGCGCTGATGAGGAAATTATTGAAGGTCCCGGGATGCGCGCTTTCCAGCGGCACCGCGAAAACGAAGAAAAGTCCGTAGACCAGGAAGGCCGCGCCCACCCCAAGGGCCAGGCTGCGCCAGGCGTTGCCGACGTTCTTCGCCATGGGCAGCAGCACCGCCGTGATGGTTATCATGCCGGTGCCCACCACCACGGCCAGGGCCGCGTGGGACATGATGAAGAAGACCCGGTTGATGTACTGGCTGGTCACGTCCAGTTTCGGGTTCATCAGGTAGCACATGCCGATGCCGCAGCACAGGAGCGTGATCAGCAGGAAGACCAGCCAGTTCCTGAGCTTTTCTTTCTTGGCCACCACCACGATGGTCACCAGGCACAGGAACGCGAAGATCAGGGTCATGGGATACTGGTCCCAGGTGTCCTTGAGATAGAACCAGCATTGGAAGAGGAAAGTCTTCAGTCCCCTGGTGAAGGAAAGCTGCTCATACTGCCCGCGGCAGATGGCGTGCCACAGACCCTGGGTGGTGCGGGGGCGGCCCCAGTTCAGCTGCGGGTTGGTGGCGGAGGCGATGGGCAGCCAGAAATACATGCACAGGCCCAGGAAGAAAGAGCCCAGGAGCTTGCCCCACTCCTCGTAGCCGAAAAACTTTTTGTTGATGTAATTCGAGACGATCCAATAGGCCACGAAAGGCAGGATGAACATCAGGAAGAAGTTCCCCTGCCCGGCGACGTCGCTGAAGGAGAAAGGCGTCAGCCTGACCAGCACGCCGTTGTAGGTGCACTTGTTGAAGACGAACCAGGAGAAAAGCAGAAGAATGAAAGCGTTCAGGCAGAGGGTCACGTATTCCTCTATGGAACGCCTGGCGCAGAAAGCCGCCCAGGCCATGCCGCCAAGCATGACGAAGACCGTGTAGTGGTTCGTGTTGGCGAACCCGAAGACGAAAGCCATGGCGTAGAAGATCCCCCGCTTTTCCGGATTGAACATCAGGATGAAGGAGAGGAGCATCAGGAGCACCATGAAGAAAGCGTTCAGGGAATAGACTTCCGTGATGGTGCACTGGGACCAGGTCCCCGGGGTGAGGGCGAAAAGAACGCCCGCGGCGATGCCGCAAAGAGAGTTGACGAAGCGGGGAACGGTCAGGCCGTAGCGTTCAAGGGAGGGAATGATGTGCATCTTGTGCAGCTCGTCGCCCTCGTCGTCGAAGAAGAGCTCGCCGGCCTTGGTGATGATGAGGGTTATCATGCCCGCCGCCAGGGCGCCGGTGAAGGCGGAGAAAAGGTTGACCCTGTACGCTATGTCGTGGCCGATTGGCAGCGAGGAGAAGATCTTGGACATGATCGTCCAGAAGGGATATCCCGGGGGATGCGGGACGCCCAGGCGGTAGGCCGCCGTGATAAGCTCGCCGGAATCCTCCAGTCCCACGGTGGGCTGAAGCGTGTAGATGTAAACGGAAAGCGAGACCGCGTATGATAAGACCGCTGAGATCCAGTTGATGGGAGAAAACCAGGAAACGGGGCGCGAGGCCGCCGGCTCCGCGGGCGCGGAGGTCTTCCCGGGCAGTTCTTCCTGCTGATTCTTAGAGATCATATTGCTCCTTAAATTTTTGATTATTAATATTTAATTATACAAGGATTTAGGGTTCAAGTCAACGCGAGCCGGCCCCAGGAAAAATCAGGGCTCGCGCCGTGATCGCCCTCCGGCGGCGGACGTCCCTCCGCCCCGTCTTCCCCGCCGATCACGCTTTTCTTTCGTTGGGCCAAGAAAAAGCGCGCAAAATGTTATAATGTAATTTTAAGAATGAAAATTACATGTGATGAATAAAGAGCTTTCATACGCGGTCATTGGCACGGGCGCCCTGGGCGGCTACTACGGCGGCATGCTGGCGAGAGCCGGCAAGGACGTGCGTTTCCAGATCCGCACGGGCTTCGAGCTCGTCCGTGAGCGGGGCCTCACGGTGGAATCCTGCGACGGCGACTTCCGCCTGCCGAAGATCTCCTGCTTCCATGAAACTTCGGAAATGGAGCCGGCCGACGTGGTCCTGGTCTGCCTCAAGACCACCGCCAACGCGCTTCTGCCGGCAATGCTTAAGCCCATACTGAAGCCGGATTCCCTGGTCATCCTGGTGCAGAACGGTCTGCTCTTCGAGGAGAAGCTTAGCGAGGAACTGCCGGGAACAGCCGTGGCCGGGGCGAGCGCCTTCATCTGCTCTTTCAAAGTCGCGCCCGGGCATATCAGGCACTGCGATTTCGGGCACATCAATTTCGCCCTTCTCGAGAAGACCGGGACGGCCGTGGAACTGCTCGGGAAAGTGAGGGACGATTTCGCCGAGAGCGGCGTCGAGGCCTCCGTGGACGACGATCTACNNCGGCCTGCGCTGGCGCAAGCTCGTCTGGAACATCCCTTACAACGGCATGACCGTGGTCCTGGACACCTCCACCGACAAGCTGATGAAGGATCCCCACACCAGGAAACTCTGCGCCGACCTGATGAAAGAGACGGCCCTGGGCGCCGCGGCCTACGGCGTCGAGATCCCGGATTCCTTCATAGAGAAGATGCTGGTCTACACCGACTCCATGGTCCCCTACGACCCTAGCATGAAACTGGACTACGACGCCAAAAGGCCCATGGAGATAGAGGGCATCTATTCCAACCCCCTCAGGGCCGCCCTTGCGAAAGGCGTCGATCTGCCCAAGATCAGAATGCTTGAACAGCAGCTATACTTTAAACAAAGCGAGTACTTGAAATGAAATTCAACCCTGTCATCACCGCGCTGGACGTCAGCGACCGCGAAGCAATGCGCGCCCTCACGGCGGCTTTGGCCCCCTACGGCGGCATCTTCAAACTTGGCCTGGAAATGTTCGTGGGCTTCGG
>DBWD01000063.1:4070-6266 GCA_002308555.1 bacterium UBP3_UBA1247 | reverse complement strand
ACATCCCCAACACCGTCAGGAAAGCCGCCAAGAACGCCGGACTCCTGGGCGCCGAGCTTCTCACCGTTCACGCCTCCGGCGGCGGAGCCATGCTGAAAGCCGCCGCGGAAGGGATCCGGGAAGCCGGCTCCAAAACGAAGATCCTGGCCGTGACCGTCCTGACCTCCATCGACGAGGCGACGCTGCAAAACGAGCTGGGCGTGGGCAAGAGCGTGCTGGAGCAGGTGAAGTCCCTGGCCCTTCTGGCCAAGGAAAGCGGCGCGGACGGCGTGGTCTGCTCCCCCAAGGAGATCAAGGCCATCAGGGAATGCTGCGGACCGGACTTCCTCATCGTCACCCCCGGCATCCGGCCCAAATGGGCGGCCGCCAACGACCAGAAAAGGATCAAGACNNCCCTCGGAGGCGATCCAAGACGGCGCCAACTACATCGTGGTTGGGCGCCCCATCACGGAAGCGAAATCCCCCGCCGGCGCCATGCAGGATATTTTAAACGAGATCGAGAGCATGTAAGCAATGGAAGAAAAATCCCAAACGCAGACTCCTGACTTCAGCGCCATGCACGCCCGCAACAGCCGCTGCAAGATGATAACCATCGCCGCGCTGGCGCTGGCGGCCGCGGCTTTCCTGGCGCTTTACTACTATCCCCTGCTCAGGACTTACCAGAGCTGGAACAGCCAGCACGGCTACAACTCCAACGGCCTTATCATATTCCTGGGCAGCGCCTACCTTCTCTTCGCGGCCAGGAAGAGCATGAGAGCCGCGGGCAAGGCCGTGTCCTATCTGGGCCTGGCCTTCCTGGTCTTCGGCTTCGCCTGCACCCTGGGCCTTAAGCGGGCGGACTTCAACGCCGCCCAGACCGTCTTCTGCCTCTTCTGCTTCTGGTCGGTCCTGCTTTACCTGGGCGGCTGGAAGATGGCCTCCTTCGCGATCTTCCCGCTCTTCATCATGCTGTTCTCCGTGCAGTGGGGCTTGGGAAGCAGCATCATTTCGACGCACCTGAGGATACTCTCCACCGACATCGCCTGCCGCTTCATCAACTTCACGGGCAAGCTTTGGAACATCCAGGTGATCCGCCAGGGCACCAACGTTTCCCTGGTCAACGTTCCGGACGTCCAGTTCGACGTGGCCGCGCCCTGCAGCGGGCTGCAGTCCCTCATCATGACCAGCGTGCTTTGCCTGGTCATGGCCTACTTCTCCCTGAAGACCTGGTGGAAGCGCGTCGTCATGATATTGCTTATCGCGCCCATCGCGGTCCTGAACAATTCGCTGCGCATCGTCCTGATCGCCTACTGCGGATCCTTCTTCACCTATCTCGAGCACACGCTTCATCTCTCGGAAGGCTGGGGCCGCAAGGTGGCCTTCGGCGCCTTCCACGAATATCCCGGCGTGGTGGTCTACACCCTGGGCTTCATCATGATCTTTGCGGCCTGCGCCATCTTGGAAAGGCTGCCCGGCAAGGAGCGCGAGCTGGCCGCCCAGCGCAAGGCCAGGAAGCTGGCTGAAAAAGCCGCGAAAGAAAAGGGCGAGTCCCTTCCCCCGGAGGAAGACGTCCGCGAGGACTTCGACGAAGGCCAGGCCTCTCCCTATTACGCCAAGATTTACAAGCACGCCCTGATCGTGCTGGCCCTGACCCTGCTCGCGCTGTTCCTGGCCGGGAAGGTCAAGGAGAACATCCAGTACACCCCTGGTCTGGCCTACGCCACCGTCCCCTACATGGTGACCGGGGAAGGCCTTTCCGTCAGGCCGCTGCCCATGATCACCAACATTCCCCTGCGCACTGAGTCCCGGGAGGCCGTCCTGGTGCCGGTCTCAGACCTGGAGCTGAAAGAGCTGCCCGAGGACACGGTCTATTTCAGGGCCTATTATCTGCCCAAGGAACTTTTCTCCGCCTACGGCAAGGCCGTGGAAAAACTCTTTTCNNCAAAAGGAAAGCGACGAGGAAAGATACAGGGCTTTGAACGAGATCTCCGCCGAGGTCCCCTTCGACCCCCTGAGCGCCACCCAGATGGTCATGAGCGCGACTTTCTGGCGCTCCAACCTGGTGGCCAGGACCAAAAACGCGAAAAGCGGCGAGGAAAAATACCGCGTCCTCCAGACCGCCCAGCTGCTCAACCAGTACGCCAAGGTCCAGCTGGTCCAGCTCCACCGCCACCCGGAAGCCGTGATGCTGGCCATCGTCCAGAACGACAAGGACCA
>DBWD01000063.1:585-4036 GCA_002308555.1 bacterium UBP3_UBA1247 | reverse complement strand
GCCAGGGCTGGACCATCGACGAGCCCGTGGACTTCCCGCTGACCCTGGGCGACGCTTCCTTCGACGCGGCCAGGATGGACGTCAGCTTCATCCAGGCTAACATCCGGGAGACCATCATCTACTGGTACCAGTGCGACCACAAGCTGCACAAGACCTCGCCCATACTTTACGCCACCAGGCGCTACATGTGGCTTCCTTTCAAGACCACCCTGGACCTGGTCTTCAAGGGTCTGGGCGACCGCTGGGCTTTCGTCCGCTTCTCCGACCCCATCACCGAAACGGAGACCTACGACCAGGGCGCCGAACGCATCAAGACGCTGATAAACGAGCTGGAACCCTATCTCACCTACGAGAAATAAATTTCGCCTATGAACAAGCTCAACCAATTTAGAGGCACCCGCCTGACGACGGTCATACTGATCTCCATCGGGCTTTCGCTGTTCCTTTGGGGCCGCTACAAGCTGAACGGTTCCGAAGAGTTCACCATGGGCGCGGAAGTGCTCTGCAACGTCAGCGATCCCGAGAAATTCACGGCCTTCACCTGTCTCACCAACTCCGTCGAGGAGATGAGCACGGTCACCCTGACGGTCCTCTGCGCCAAGAAGGACCGCGACCTGCTGCGCCCGGACGACTTCTCCCTGATGCTCGACTTTTCCAACGAGAGCCAGCAGAACGTCATTCCGGCCATGGAGCTGAAGCCCTCCATGGCCCGCTATCTCGGGCCCCAGGATTTCAAGGACAAATTCAAAGTCATCNNACGTGGAGCCCAAGCGCCTCAAGGCCGTCATAGACACCATTACGGACCGCAGCCTGCCGGTCCTGGTTGACATCAAGGGTGAGCCCGGCGAAGGCTACGCGATCTCCGCCACGAACATCACGCCCTCCTTCGTGACCGTGAAAGGACCCGGGGCCCTTCTGGCGAAGACCACCGGCGTCATGACGGAAAGCCTGAGCGTGGAGGGCGTGAAGGAGAATCTCGACACTTTCTGCTCCGTCATAGTCCCGGAAAAACTTGAGACGCACACCAGGAACGTCCGCATCGCCCTCGAGATCACCCACGCCCCGAAAGTCGTGGGACTGGAAAAGATCGCGGTGGAACGCTTCGGCACTCCCCAGGGAAACTGCGAGGCCGTCTTCACTCCGGCCACCGTGGACATCACCATGGAGGTACCCGTGAACGACGAGGACCTTTTCGATCCCAAGGAAGTCAAGGCCTTCGTGGACGTCAGCAACCTGGCCCCCTCGGAATACACTCTTCCCGTCAAAGTCCTGCCCACCAAGGCCGGCAGGGTGAAAGCCATAGAGCCAAAGGAGATAAACGTCTCGGTCATAAAGCCGCTGAGACCCGCGAAACCGGAAAAGCCCGCCAAGGCCGATTGACATAAGAAAGGGCTTTTGGTAGTATATCTGAACAATTCTAAAAAAAAGAAAGGCGGTGTAGCCAAGTGGCTAAGGCAAAGGTTTGCAAAACCTTCATTCATCGGTTCGATTCCGATCGCCGCCTCCAATTTCTTTCATAATATGCCGAAGTGGCGGAATTGGTAGACGCCAGGGATTTAAAATCCCTTGTGCTTTTGCACGTGCCGGTTCGAGTCCGGCCCTCGGCACTCCCTTTCCCGAGGTTGCAATTGACGAACAGTTTTTCCCGCTTGCGTAAAAAACGCAGATGTATGCCCGACGGTCTCTGGACCAAATGCGAAGGCTGCGGTGAGATAATTTATTCCAAGAAACTCAGCGAGGCTTGGCACGTCTGCCCCAAGTGCTCTTATCATTACAAACTGCCGATAAGGGACCGCGTCGACATGCTCTGCGACGAGGGCACTTTCCAGGAACTCGACGCCGGGCTGGTCTCCGCCGACCCCCTGGAATTCAACGACGGCACGCCATACCCTGAAAAGCAGAAAGCCGCCAGGGAAAAAACCGGCGAGAACGAAGCCGTGGTGTCCGGCGTCGGCAGGATCGACGGCCGGGAATTCGTCCTGGCGGTCATGAACTTCGAGTTCATGGGCGGCTCCATCGGCTCCGCCGTGGGCGAAAAAATCACCAGGGCCGCGGAAACGGCGCTGGCCAGGCGCCTCCCCCTGGTGGTGGTGACGGCTTCCGGCGGCGTCAGGATGCACGAGGGCATCGTGGGCCTCATGCAGATGGCCAAGACGGCCGCGGCGGTGGGCAAACTGAAAAACGCCCGCCTCCCCTACCTGGTGGTCCTGACGAACCCCACTTACGGCGGCACCTCCGCCAGCTTTGCCACCCTGGGAGACATCATCATCGCCGAACCGAAAGCCATGATCGGCTTCGCCGGCGCCAGGGTCATCAAGCAGACCACCCATCAGGATCTTCCCGAAGGCTTCCAGACCGCGGAATTCCTCCTGCAGCACGGCCTGATAGACATCATCTCCCCCAGGGCGGAACTGAAGGAAACGCTTTCCAAGTGCCTGAACTACTTATGTTCACAGGAATCGTAGAGACCGTCGGCCTCGTGGCCTCCGCGCGGCGCCAGGGCTTCCTCCTGGAACTGACCGTGAACGCCCCGTCCGTCGCCCCCGAACTTAATTTGGGCGACAGCGTGGCCATAGACGGCGTATGCACCACCGTGACGGAGAAGACCGCCGAGAATTTCACGGTGCAGCTTCAGGAAGAAACTTTGAAACGCACCTTCGCCGCCTCCTACCGTTACGGCGACAAGGTCAACCTGGAAAGGGCCGTCACTCCCCAGACCAGGCTGGGCGGCCATTTCGTGCAGGGGCACGTGGACTGCTGCGTGCCTGTGCGCTCTTTTCACCGCGAGGGCGGAGACATGGTGCTCCGCTTCCGGATACCCCCTGAATTGAGCCCCTATTGCGTGGAAAAGGGCTTCGTGGCCGTGAACGGGATAAGCCTCACCATCGTTTCCGTGCGCCCGGAGATCTCCGTGCACGTGATCCCCGCCACTTTGAACAACACGACCCTCAAGGATATCCGCGTCGGCTCCCTCCTGAATATCGAGACCGACATTCTGGGAAAATACGTCCAGGCAGCCTTGAAAAAGTGAGCGCGGCATGCCGGACCTTCGCCATTACCATATCTGCTATTTCCTCTGGATCCCGGCCATCCTGCTGGCCGTGGCGGGCGTTCTGGCGATCTACAGCGCCTCACTTGGCTACCAGTCGGATTACGTTTCCCGCCAGCTTCTGTGGCTGGCCATGGCCCTGATCCTGGCCGTGGGCGTCTCCCTCGTACCCTACCTTTTCTTCCACCACTACGCCGCCATCATCTACGGCTTTTCGCTGCTGAGCCTGGTGGCCGTGCTTATAATCGGCCAGGAGCGCAACGGCGCCAAAGCCTGGCTGGGCTTCGGCTCCTTCGGCATCCAGCCCTCCGAGTTCACCAAGATCGCCGTGATTTTCCTTTTCGGCCGCTATTTTGCCGAGTTCGAGGAACACCGCTACAGCTGGAAATATTATTTCATGTC
>DBWD01000063.1:0-534 GCA_002308555.1 bacterium UBP3_UBA1247 | reverse complement strand
GTGGTCGCCATGTTCCTTGTGACCGGCACGAAGCTCTCCCTTCTGTTCACGACCTTCCTTGGAGTAGTGGCGGCTTTCCCGCCCATCTGGATGTTCCTGATCAAGAATTACCAGAAGCAGCGCATACTGCTCACCTGGTATCCGGAAAGGGACCCCTGGGGCTTCGGCTACCACGCGCTGATGTCCAAGCGCACCCTGGGCAGCGGCATGCTTTTCGGACGCGGCTACGGCGAATCGGTCATGAGCAAGCTGAATTTCCTGCCGGAAAGGCACACCGACTTCATCTTCTCCGTCTTCGGCGAGGAATGGGGCTTCGTGGGCGCTGTGCTTCTTCTGTGCCTGTATTTCTTCCTGATCCTGGCGGCCCTGAGGATAGCCCGCGGCGCCAGGGACCTTTTCGGTGTGACAGTGGCCACCGGCATAGCCGTGCTCATAGCCACCCACGTCATCATGAACGTGGGCATGTGCACCGGCATGCTCCCTGTCATCGGCGTTCCCCTGCCCCTCTTCTCCTACGGCGGGTCGTCGCTTCTC
>DBWD01000146.1:14810-15082 GCA_002308555.1 bacterium UBP3_UBA1247 | reverse complement strand
GCCATGATGTTGCCGCCGAAAGCCGGGCGGGTCTGGATGAGCAGCCCGCTCTCGGGATCGATGTGCAGCCCCGTGCAGTCCGCGGTGAGGCCGGTCTTCAGCATGACCGCCACCCTTGGCATCAGGGCGCGGCCGATGGTGGTGGCGCCGCAGAGGATTATTTCGGGCTTGCGTTCCACGACCAGACGGTAAAGCACGTTGGAATAAGTGAGGTCGTCGAAGTTGGCCAGCTCGGGGGCGGAAACGGAAATGACTTTGTCCGCGCCCTTGGC
>DBWD01000146.1:10022-14759 GCA_002308555.1 bacterium UBP3_UBA1247 | reverse complement strand
CGACCTTGTTGGGTTTCTGGCTCGCCAGTTCCCTGGCCTTGGCCAGCAGCTCGAAGCTCACGCCCGCCACCTGGCCTTTCTTCTGTTCCGCAAAGACCCAGATGTCCTTGTAGCTTCCGAGGTCGTCCTTGGCTTCCATTTCCTCTTTGACGACGGTTATGGCTTCGCAGGGGCAGACGGTGGCGCATTTCCCGCAGAATTTGCATTTGGTCTCTTCCACAAAGGCGCAGTTGTCAACCAGACTCAAAGCGCCGAAGGGACACTGGGCGACGCACGCCCCGCATCCCACGCATGTTTCCTTGTTGATCTTTATCGGCATGATGGCTCCTTACAAAAGCTGAGCTTCCTTTAAGGACGCGACGAGAGTCTTCGCCTGAACGTCCGGTTCACCCTCGATCTTTACGCCGCCCTTGCGGGCTTCCGGCGAGAAGATCTCCACCACGTTGGTGGGAGAGCCCTTCAGGCCGAGGCGCGTCAGATCCGCCTCGATGTCCGCGGCGGTCATCATTTTTATCTGGGCCCTCTTGGCCGCCATCTTGCCCTTCAGGCTGGCGATCCTGGGCTCGTTGATCTCCTTGACCACCGTTATCACGGCGGGAAGGGAAACTTCCACCACGTCGTAGCCTTCCTCGGTCATGCGCTCGACCACCATCTTGTTGTCGGCGTATTCCCTGATCTTCCTGACGCAGGTGACCTGGGGGATGTCGAGGTTCACGGCGATGCCGGGGCCCACCTGGGCGGTGTCGCCGTCGATGGCCTGCTTGCCGCCGAGGATGACGTCGAAAGCGCCGAGCTTGCTGATGGTCTGGGAG
This sequence comes from bacterium UBP3_UBA1247, assembly GCA_002308555.1. Next base: position 13,947 of record DBWD01000146.1, on the reverse strand, counting down.
AGGGCGTAGGAGGTGGCCAGTGTGTCGGAGCCGGCCACCGCGCGGTCGGAGAGAAGCACGGCCTCGTCGGCGCCCAAACTGATGGCTTCCCTAAGCACGGCTTCCGCCATGGGCGGGCCCATGCAGACGACGGTCACTTTGCCGCCGAATTTTTCTTTCAGTCTGACGCCTTCCTCCAGGGCGTAGGCGTCCAGGGGATTCATCATGGATTCCACGCCTTCCCTGACCAGCGTCTTGGTCTCGGGATTGATGCGGACGTTGGCCGCGTCCGGGACCTGCTTGATCGTAACAACGATGTTCATGTTCTTCGCTTGGATTTTAGATTATTTGCGGGCGGCCGCTTCCTTGATGAGGCACTGGCCTATGACTTCGCGCTGGATCTGGTTGGTGCCTTCGTAGATCTGGGTGATCTTGGCGTCGCGCATGCGTTTTTCCATGGGATATTCCCTCATGTAGCCGTAGCCGCCGTAGACCTGGACGGCGTCCGTGGTGACCTGCATGGCCACGTCGGAGGCGTAGCACTTGGCGATGGCGGATTCCTTGGAGCAGTTGCGGTCGCCGGAGTCGATGGAGCGGGCCGTGGCGTAGACCATGGCGCGGGCGGTCTCGACCTTCATGGCCATGTCGGCCAAGAGGAAGCGCAGGCCCTGGTTGCTGATGACGGGCTTGCCGAACTGCTCGCGCTGCCTGGCGTAGTCCACCGCGTCCTCAAGGGCGCCGGCGGCGATGCCCAGAGCCTGGGCGGCCACGCCGGGGCGGGACATGTCGAAAGTCTTCATGGCGGAAAGGAACCCGTGGCCTTCCTTGCCTAGCACGGCGGAAGCCGGGATGCGGCAGTCCTCGAAGACCAGCTCGTAGGTGGAGGAGGCGCGGATGCCCATCTTGTCCTCCTTCTTGCCGAAGGAGAAGCCCGGGGTGCCCTTTTCCACCAGGAAAGCCGTGGCGCCGCGGGCGCCGCGGGCCTTGTCGGTCATGGCGATGACGGTGTACATGGAGGCCACGTTGCCGTTGGTGATCCACTGCTTGGTGCCGTTCAGGACGTAGTAGTCCCCGTCGCGCTTGGCGGTGGTCTGGATGCCGCCGGCGTTGGAGCCGGCGCAGGCTTCCGTCAGGGCGAAGGCCGCCAGGATCTCGCCGGAGGCGATGCGGGGAAGATATTTCTGCTTCTGCTCTTCATTGCCGAAGAGGATCAGGGGGATGGTGCCCAGGGCGGTCGCGGCCAGTCCCAGGGAGATGCCGCCGCAGACCTTGGAGAGTTCCTCCACGGCCACCACCAGGTTCATGATGCCCATCTGGCCCTCGGCGCAGATGCCGCCGTAAGTTTCCGGGATATAGACGCCGCAGAGTCCGGATTCGGCGATCTTCTCCTGGACTTCCCAGGCGAATTCGTTCTTCTCGTCGTATTCGGCGCGGACCGGCTTGATGTACTTCTCGGCGACCTCTTTGGCCGTATCCTTGATCATCTGTTCGGTTTCGGTGAGGAAGTAGTTCATACGTGTTCCTTTTTGTTTGTTTATCGGCGGGAGTTTCCCCCCGCTGTGAAATATATTTACATTTTTAATATTATAGCAAAACCGCCCTTTTAAAACCCCGGGATCGTAAACTCAGGGCCGTAGCGCAGGGCGATCCTGGTGTAAAGGTTTTCCAGCTCCTCCGGTGGCAGCCTTTTCGCGTCGTAGGCCCCGAGGATCTTCTGGGCCAGCTCCGCGCTCTGCGAGAGCTCCAGCTTGTCCCGGCTGGGATTGGCGATGAGCAGCAGAGGCTGCCCGGACTGCTTCTCCCCGAAGACTTCCCCGGGCCCGCGCTGCTCCATGTCCGCCTCCGCGATCTCGAAGCCGTCGTTGGTCCTGGCCATAACTTCCAGCCTTTTGTTGGCCGTCATCAGAAGAGGCTGGTAGAAGCCTTCCTCCTTCTCCCCTTCCAGGGGCGTGTTGTCCACCAGCACGCAGTAGGAGGCGTATTTTCCCCGGCCGATGCGGCCCCTCAGCTGGTGCAGCTGGGCCAGGCCGAAGCGCTGGGCGTCCTCTATCACCATCACGCTGGCGTTGGGCACGTCCACGCCCACCTCGATGACCGTGGTGCAGACCAGGACGTTGGTCCTGCCCGTCCGGAAATCCTCCATGGCCTGCTCCTTCTCCTCTTTTCCGAGGCGGCCGTGCACCAAGCCCACCCTGAGGTCCGGGAAAACGTTCTTGGAAAGTTCCTCGTACATCTTCGCCGCGGCCTTGCTCTCGGTCTTCTCGTTCTCGTCGATCCTGGGATAGACCACGTAGGCCTGGCGTCCCTCCGAAACTTCCTTGCGGATGAAAGCCCAGACTTTCTCCAGCCTGTCCGGCGTGACCACGTAGGTCATGACGGGCATCCTGCCCTCCGGGGGCTTTTTGATGACAGAGATGTCCATGTGCCCGTAAAGCGTCATGGCCAGGCTCCTGGGAATGGGCGTGGCGGTCATGACCAGCGTGTCGGGAATGTTGGCGTTGTCCCTCAGGAGGGCCCGCTGGGCCACGCCGAACTTGTGCTGCTCGTCGATGACCAGAAGCCCCAGGTTCGGGATCTCCTCCCGCATGAAGAGCAGGGAGTGGGTGCCGATCAGTATAAAGGGCCGGCCGCTGTCCATGCGCTCCCTGAGGGCCTTCTTTTCCTTGGCCTTCATGCCGCCCAGGGAAAGCAGCACGTCCACGCCCAGCTTCTCGCACCACTTGCTCAAATTGAGGTAATGCTGCCGGGCCAATATTTCCGTGGGGGCCATGATGACCGCGTTGTAGCCGCTCTCCACCGCCATGAGCATGGCTGTGGCCGCCACCACGGTCTTGCCGCAGCCCACGTCCCCCTGCAGCAGGCGGTGCATGGGATGCGGGGAAAGCATGTCGCGCTTTATTTCGCTCAGCACGGAAAGCTGGCTCTCAGTCAGCTTGAAGGGCAGTATGCCCAGAAATTTCTTGATAAGCTCACCGGGCTCCAGGTGATGGGCCTCGTAATTTTCCTTCTGCAGTATCCGGCGGGTCAGGAGAATGCCGAACTGCAGCACGAAGAACTCGTCCACGATAAGGCGGCGCCTGGCCTGCAGCAATTCCTTCTCGCTCCTGTTCTGGGGGTCGTGGATTATCTTCACTGCCTCGTTGATGTCCATGAGGGAATATTCCCTCCTAAGCTCCGCTGGCAGATATTCCTTGAAATGCGGCAGCGCCTCGCCCACGATGTCGGAGATGAAGCGGCGCATGTTGCCCTGGGCGATGTTCTCGGTGGAATGGTAGACGGGCAGCCTTCTGCCCTCGTAGTCGTCGGGATGGAAGTCGTCGTCCAAATAGACCACGTCGGGGTTGACGAAATTGAGCCCGTAGCTGGAGAAGCGCGCCACCCCGTGGAAAAGCACTTTCCCGCCTTCCTTGAAACGCTCCTTCATCCAGGGCTGGTTGAACCAGATCCCCTTGACGTAGCCGCCGGCGTTCTCGATGACCACCGTGACCACTTTCTTGCGCTTCAGGTGGGTGGTCTCGCTTTTCGCGCTCACCACCCTGCCGTAGCAAAGGGCCTCCGTGTTCTCCTTGAGCTGGTCGGGGCGGACTATGTTGAGGTAGTCCTCGTAGCGGAAGGGATAGAAGGTCAGACCGTCGTAGAGCGTGCCGACGCCGCAGCGGGCCAGAAGGCCCGCGCGGCGCTCCGAGATCCCCTTCACCGAGGAGACCGGGCGCAGCAGATACTCGTAATCCGGGGTCTTGGCCATGAAAAATCAGCTGATCTTAACTTTGCGCCCCTCGACGCTGACCCGGCCCTCGGCCAGCCAGCCTATGACTTTGGGGAACCAGATGTGCTCCTGCTCCTGGATCCTGGCGTGCAGCGACTGGGGCGTGTCGTCGTCCAGGACCGGCACCGCGGACTGGGCGATGATGGGGCCCGAGTCCATGCCGGCGTCCACGAAATGGAT
>DBWD01000146.1:8915-9966 GCA_002308555.1 bacterium UBP3_UBA1247 | reverse complement strand
CGGCAGCAGCGCCGGATGGATGTTGACCACCTTCATGGGGAAGGCTTCCAGAAGCCCCTTCTTCACCATGCGCATGAAGCCCGCCAGTATGACGTAGTCCACGCCGTTTTCCTTGAGGACCCTTATGTACTCCGCTTCCTGCGGGCCGTCCAGCTTGGTCTTGAAATCGTCCGCCGGCAGGTACAGGGCCTTCAGGCCCATTTTCTCGGCCTTCTCCAGGATCTTCGCGTCCCTGACGTCGCTGATGACCACGGCGATCTCCGCGTTCTTTATTTCGCCCGCCGCGATCTTTTTGGCGATCTCCTCGAAATTTGTTCCGGCTCCGGAACCCAAGACGCCCAGTTTGATCATAGGTTTCTCCTTAGAGCGCGCCCAGCTCGCTCAGGGTTTTTTTCAAAAGTTCTTCCGTGGTCTTCGAGACCGGCACCAATGGGAGGCGCAGGTTGTTTCCGCATTTTCCCAGCATGGCCATGGCGGCCTTCACCGGGCAGGGGTTGGTCTCCGCGAAGAGCGCGCGGCTCAGGGGGAAGAGGGCGTGGTGCAGCCTTCTGGCCTCCGCCATGTCGCCCTTGAGCGCCGCGGCGCAGAGTTGCGACATGAGCCCGGGGACCACGTTGGCCACCACGGAAATGCAGCCCACCGCGCCGATGGCCATCAGCGGGAAGTTCAGGGCATCCTCGCCGGACAGAACGTCCACGTCGCAGAGGCTCATCAGCTCGGAGGCCTGCTCAAGGCTGCCGCTGGCTTCCTTGACGCCCACGATGTTGTCTATCTTCGCCAGCTCGGCGACGGTCTCGGGCTTGATGTTCACGCCGGTCCTGCCGGGCACGTTGTAAATCACTATGGGGAGCTTGGTGGCCCCGGCCAGCGTCTCGTAGTGCGCCTTGAGGCCCGCCTGGGTCGGCTTGTTGTAGTAAGGCGTGATGACCAGCGCGCCGTCGGCGCCCACGCTTTCCGCGTGTTTGATGAGCCTCAGGGATTCCTCCGTGCAGTTGCTGCCGCAGCCCGCCAATACGGGGACTCTTTTGTTGACGGCCTTCACCACGGTGGC
>DBWD01000146.1:0-8901 GCA_002308555.1 bacterium UBP3_UBA1247 | reverse complement strand
GTGGCGCAGGGCACGATGGCGTTCGTTCCCGAGGCGATGTGCCACTCCACAAGTTCTCTCACGGCGCCGTGGTCGACCGAGCCGTTCTTCCTGAAAGGCGTCACCAGCGCCACGATGGACCCTTTGAAAATGCTGCGCATTTTTTCTTCTCGCTCCTTAAGGTTTTTTGTTGTTTGTATTTTTTATTTTTTTATTGCTTTTCCCGCAGTCCTCCCCGCCAGCCCATCTTGTTCCTGAGCTTCTGGGTGAAGGAATGGTTCTTGGCCGTTATGAATCTCACGCTGCCGCCCAGCGAGACTTCCATCCGTTCGCCGCTTCCCAGTATCATGCCGACCCGGCCGTCCGCGGAGATGTGCACGTCCCGGTTGAAGGTGGCGTTCTCCACTTCGATCACCGTCTCCTTGGGGAAGATCATGGGGCGGTTCATGAGGGAGTGGGGGCAGACCGGCGTCAGAAGGAAGGCGTCCAGGCCCGGATACATCACGGGACCGCCGGCGGAAAGCGAATAGGCGGTGCTGCCGGTGGCGGTGCTGAAGATTAGCCCGTCCACCGCGTAGGTGGTGAGGAATTCCCCGTTCACGCTAACTTTCATCTCCACCACCCTGGCGTCCAGGCCGCGCATGAAGGAAAGGTCGTTCAGGGCCCGCTCGGTCTTCCGGATCCCGTCCTTGTCCGTGAGGCTGGCGGTGATGGTGGCCCGCTCCTCGATCTGGCAGTTGCCGTCCCGGATGGCGTCCAGGGCGGAGGGTATCTCGGAATAGGGGATCTCGGCCAGGAAGCCGAAGGATTCCCCGGGGTTGACGCCCAGGATGGGCGTCTCAAGGTCCGTCATTTCCCTGACGGCGGAAAGGATCGTGCCGTCCCCGCCTATGACGATGAGCCACTGGCAGCGGGAGCGCAGTTCCGAAAGCGTGACGCCCTCGCCGGGAATGCCAGCGCTCAGGGCGGAGGCGGATTCCAGAAGGCAGGGCATCCCCCGCTTCCTCATTTCCGAGAGCAGGGATTCCAGCGCTTTGGCGGCGTGGGGCTTGGTGGTGTTTATGATGACCCCCGCCGTCAGTTTTCCAAATTCCTTGTTCGTCATGTTACGCTTCCCTAAGTTTTGCCGCTAAAAGAAACTCGTGGTTGCCCGCCGGCCCCACGATGGGGCTCTCGCACTCTCCCAGGATGTCGAAGCCCTCCCCTTCCAGGAAGGAGCGGATGTCGCGCAGGGCCTCCAGCCGGTCGGCCTCGTCTCTCACCACGCCGCCCTTGCTCAATTTTTCCGGCCCCACCTCGAACTGGGGCTTCACCAGGACCACCATGAGCCCGCCGGGCTTCAGGCAGCCTTTCATGGGCGGCGCAACGAGCTTCAGGGAGATGAAGGAAACGTCCGCCACCGCCAGGTCCACCCTGGTCCCCAGGTCCTCCGGTTTCAGAAAGCGGGCGTTGAATTTTTCCATCACCGTCACCCTTTCGTCGTGCCTGATCTTGTCGTGCAGCTGGCCGTAGCCGCAGTCCAGCGCGAAGACGTGTTTGGCGCCGCGCTGCAGCAGCACGTCCGTGAAGCCCCCGGTGGAGGCCCCCACGTCCAGGCAGTCCATTCCCTCCGGGGAGATCCCCGACATGTCGAGCCCCGCGGCCAGCTTGTAGCCGCCCCGGCTGACGTAGGGCATCTTCTCCCTGAGGTTGACTTTCAATTCTTTTCCCTTGGCGAAAAGATAAGCCTCGCCGCCCTCCCCGCGGTACTTCACCAGGACGCTCAGCCCCGGCTTGACCGTGCGGGAGTTGTTTATCTCCACCTCGCCGGCCAGGAGCGAGCGCCTGGCCTGCTCCCGGGAGGCGAAGTAGCCCAGGGCCGTCAAGGCCTGGTCGAGTCTCAAACTTTCTTCCGCCATTTTTCCCAAATTATTCTCCCGGCAGTTTCGAGCCCGGGCGCAAGGCCTTGAGGGTCTTCAGGTGCTCCCTGATGGAATCCTCCACCATGGTGGCGACCTTCAGCGCGTCGCGGCCGTCCTCGCCGGTGACTTCCGGGCGCTTGTGGCTCTTCACGCTGTCGATGAAACTCTGTATCTCGGACTGCAGAGGCTGGTCGCCGGAGAAGCTGATCTCCTCCTCCACGATCTGCCATTCCTTGCGGTGCTTCAGCTTGGCCTGCTGGGCCACGTAGTCCAGCGAAATGTAGGCGTCGTCCTGGAAGAAGCGGATCTTGCGCATTCTTTCCGCGCTGATCCTGGAGGTGGTCACGTTGGCCACGCAGCCGTTGGCGAAGGTCAGCCTGGCGTTGGCGATGTCGGAGAACTTCGTCAGCACCGGCACGCCCACCGCCTGCACGTCCGTGACCTTGGACTTCACCAGGTGCAGGATGATGTCGATGTCGTGGATCATGAGGTCGAAGACCACGCTCACCTCAGTCCCGCGCACGTTGAAGGGCGAGAGCCTGTGCACCTCGATGAAGATGGGCTCCTTCAGAACTTTCTGGATGCCGATGATGGCGGGGTTGAAGCGCTCCACGTGGCCCACCTGCAGTATGAGGTCTTTTTCCTTGGCCAGCTCCAGAAGCTCGTCGGCCTCCGCCACGGTGTTGGTGATGGGCTTCTCGAGAAGCACGTGCTTCCCGGCCTTCAGAAGTTTCTTCGTGACCTCGTAGTGCATGGTGGTGGGCACCACCACGTGGGCCGCGTCCGCCAGGTCGAAGGCGTCCTCCGCCTTGGTGAAATACGGCACGCCGTACAGCTCGCCGATCTCCTTGGCCGCGCTCTCGTTGGCGTCGACCACCGCCGCCAGTTCCACGTTGGGATTCTCGTTCACGATCCTGGCGTGGATCTTGCCAAGATGCCCGACGCCGATCACCACTGTTTTCATATTTTTTCTCCTAAGGAGGCTTCCACCCCCACTATCGTTATTCCGTACCGCATGGCCAGTTCCAGCGTCTTCTGGGGTTCCAGGAGGAAAGTCCTGCCGGCTTCCGCCGCCAGCACCGCCGCGCCGGCGGCCTTCATGGATTCCATGGTGGCCGGCCCCAGGCAGGGCACGTCGAAGCGCAGGTCCTGCTTGGGCTTGGCCATCTTGACCACCACCGAGTCCTGGGTGAATTCCCCCGCCCGGCGGATGCAGCGGTCCGTGCCTTCCATGGCTTCCACGCAGACCACCGCCTGATTTTTAATGACCACGCTTTGTCCGATGTCGTGGCCGCCGGAGACCAGGGCCAGCTTCACGCCCAGGCGGATGTCGCTCCACTGTTTCTCAGTTGGCTCAGCCCCGCACAGCAGACCTTTTTGCAAGAGCACCTGGGGCAGGTAGTCCGTGGTGTTCTTGATCTCGATGCCCTCTCTTCCCAGCTCGTCGGAGATGGCTCCCAGCACGCTGTCGGCCCTTCTGTCCTTCACCTTCATGGCCAGCTTGAGAAGCCGCCAGTCCAGGCGTAGGTTGGCGATGGTCATCCTGGGCGCCACGCTCCCCAGCATCACCGCGGAGGTGACGTTGTTCGCGCGGAAAATCTTTATGAGCCTGCCCAGCTGGGTGACGGCCACCTCCTCGTAACGGGACGAGCCCTGCTTGACTTCCTCCCGCACGTCGCAGCCTTTGATGCCCACGGTGACGATGGCGTCCAACCCGTTCTGTTCCCGGGCCCGCACGAACTCCACGGGCAGCATGCCGCCCCCCGCGATGAGTCCCATTGTTTTCAGCTCTTCAGCCATTGCGCGAAACTACTTGACGTAAACTTTTTTCATGACCACCGGCGTGATGGGCCTGTCGAAGCGGTCCACCGGCGTCTGGCTGATCTTCTCCACCACCTCGTAGCCCTTGGTGACCTTGCCGAAGGCCGTGTACTGGTTGTCCAGGTAGGTGTCGTCCGCCACGCAGATGAAGAACTGGCTGCCGGCGCTGTCGGGATCCTTGGAGCGCGCCATGGAGACGATGCCGGGCAGGTGCTTGGTGTCGTTGAATTCCGCCTTGATGGTGTAGCCCGGGCCGCCGGTGCCGGTGCCGTTGGGGCAGCCGCCCTGGATCATGAAGTTGGCGATGACCCTGTGGAAAATAAGGCCGTTGTAAAAGCCTTTGTTGGCCAGGGCGATGAAGTTCTCGCAGGTCTTGGGGGCCTTGTCTTTCAGGAACTCGAATTCCACCACGTCGCCGTTCTCGAACTCGATGACGGCGGTGGTCGCGTCATTTCCGGACATATTCTCCTCCTTAGCCGGCCCGCTCTGGCAGGCCGTAAGTCCCAGGAGAGCCGCGCAGGTTAAAAAGATCCAAAATTTTTTCATGTATGTCTCCTTGTTTTTTATTCGCGTTCATTTCTTCAGGAGCGCTTCGGCGTAGGTCAAAGCCTCCTTTTCGTTGCCGCCCAGCATCCTGGCCAGCTCCGTCAGGCGCGCCTTCTCGTCCAGCCTGTCGATCCTGACGAAGGTGTCGTTGTCCCTGACGTTCTTGGCCACGCTGTAATGGGCGTCGGCGCAGGCCGCGATCAGGGGCATGTGGGTTATGACGAAGACCTGGTGCTCCTTGCCCAGCAGCCGCATCCTCTGCCCGATGGCGCCCGCCACCGTGGCGCTGATGCCCGCGTCCACCTCGTCGAAGAAGAGTATCTGCACGGCGTTGCCGCCCAGGGACAGGCACTTCAGCGCCAGGGTCAGGCGGGAGAGTTCCCCGCCGGAGGCGATCTTCAGAAGCGGCATGAAAGGCTGGCCCACGTTGGCGATCATGAACTCCACGCCCTCGTCGCCGTAGCTCTGGGTCTCCCCTTCCTTCTCCATCTCCACCTGGAAGCGCATGGCGGCCATGCCCAGGGGCGCGATCTCGGCTTCCACGGACTTGGAAAAAGGCTTGGCGGACTTGGCCCGCAGTTTGCTCAGTTTCTCCGCCGCCGCCTTCAGTTTCTTCTCCAGGGCGGCGAGCTTTTCCTGCAGCAGCGCCTTCCTCTCGTCAAAGGAGCCGCCCTCCGCGAGCAGCGTCCGGAGCTTCTCCGTCTCCTCGATGATCTCTTTGACGCTGTCGCCGTATTTTTTCTTTAGCTTGGCGATGAGCGCCAGCCTTTCCTGAACGCTCTCCAGTTCCCGGGGATCGCAGGAGAAATTGTCCCTGGCCCGGCTCACTTCCCGGCTCAGGTCCTCCAGGGTGTTCAAGCTCTCGGAAAGTTCCGCCGCCCATTCGGCGGCCGGGGAATAAAGGCCGGCCAGCTGCTTCACCAGGCGGTTCAGGCGGCGCAGTCCCTCCACGGGGCTGCCCTCCTCGCCGTCCAGGCCGTTCTCCAGGGAGAGCAGAAGCTCCCGTATCTCCTCGGCGTGGGAAAGATTCTTTTCCTGCTCTATGAGCTCCTCCTCCTCGCCTTCCTTGAGATTCGCCTCGGAGACTTCCTCCACCTGGAAGCGCCACAGCTCTTCCCGGCGCAGGATCTCCCGCTCCTTCTCAAGGTATTCCCTGAGCTCGTCCCGCAGGGCCTTCGCCTCGGCAAAGAGTTTCGCCACATCCCGGGCCGCCTCGTCGGCGCCAGCGTAATGGTCGTAGGCCCGGCGCTGCCAGCTTTTCTTGGTTAGGGACTGCTGGGAGTTCTGGGAATGGATGTCCACGGTCTCGGACATCAACTCCGCCAGGCGCTTAAGGGAGACCATCTGGTCCGCGAAGAAAGCCGCGCCCCGTCCGGAGGCGCCCACCTCCCGCCTGACGATCAAAGGATCGCCGAGGGAAAGGTCGAAGCCCTGGGAGCGGAGCTCCTCCAAACGCGCCTCGTCCCGCTTTTCCTCGAACTCGAAAACGCCCTCCACGAAAGCCTTCTCGCAGCCGTGGCGGACAAGGGAGGAATCGGAGCGCTCCCCCAGGAGAAGCTGGATGGCCCCCAGGATGGTGGACTTGCCCGCGCCGGTCTCGCCGGTCACGGCAACGATGCCCTTGGGGAACTCCACGTCGATCCGGCTTACGAGCGCCAGATCCTTGATGCGCAGCCTGGAAAGATACATTTTTCCGTTGGGAACGGGAAAGAAAACTTACTTCTGCTCTGCGGCCTTCTCAGCCGCGGGCTCTTCCTCCACCACTTCCGCTTCCGGAGGAACGCCGAACCACTGCTCGCCAACTTCCTTGGAGGCGTAGCGGGCGTAGTTCCTCAGCCAGTCGGAATGCTCGGGATAGAAATAGCCCAGGGTCAGGGTGTCGAAAACGCCTTCCACGAGATACACCGGAGCCAGGCAGGCGCCGATGACGGAGCCGCACAAAAAGCTGGTGGGGATGGCGTAGGGCAGGGAAATAAAGGAATGCCAGTCGTAGTCGGCGATGTCGCAGATCATCCAGGAAGTCATGCCGCCCATCACGGGAGGCAGAAGCGGCGCGGCCACGATGGCGCAGGGCCCGTAGAGAAGATGCTCGGCGGTCCAGGAGTTGGTGGTGGCGGCGGCGGTGGAATTGGCGTTTTCATCGGCCAGGGAAGCGGTGGCGCAGTAAACCAGCGCCAGAGCCGCGGAAAGAAGAATCAGCTTTTTCATCTTTGGTCCTTGGTTAGGGATATGAGTTTTCAATTTAATATTAGATTATATCATATTCCCCCAAAGAGCCGGAAGCCAAAAAAAGACGGCGGGATGCCCGCCGTCCGAAAAGCCTCTTTCGCCTTATTCCGGTTTCTTTTTCTTCAGCTCCGGAAGCGCCTCCCTGATGGCCTGGGCGGCGTCCGCGCAGCCCACCAGAGTCATGCCGTTCCACTCCACTTCCGCCTTGCCTTTTTCCCGGAAACTCTTCAGATTGTGGGCCGGCATGATGCAGCGCTTGAAGCCCAGGCGTATGGCTTCCATGACGCGCCTTTCCACCTGGCTCACGGCCCTCACCTCGCCTCCCAGGCCCACTTCGCCCATGATGACCGTGTCCTCGGCCACGCAGACGTCGAAGTAGGAGGAGGCCACCGCCGCCAGCAGCGCCAGGTCCATGCCCGGCTCGTCTATTTTAAGGCCGCCCGCGATGTTCACGTAAACGTCCGTGGCGGAAATGGGGATGCCTATCCTTTTTTCCAGCACCGCCAGCAGAAGCAGAAGCCTGTTGGGATCGCAGCCCAGGGCCTTCCTGGTCGGCGTGCCGTAGGGCGCCTTGGCGCAGAGCGCCTGGACTTCCATCAGGATGGGCCGCGTGCCCTCCAGCGACGTTCCCACCGCGGAGCCGCTGTTCTTGCTGAGCCGCTGGGCCAGGAAGATGGCGGAGGGATTCTTGACCTCCACCAGTCCCCTGCCGGTCATCTCGAAGACGCCGATCTCGTCCGTGGAGCCGTAGCGGTTCTTGACGCTGCGCAAGATCCTGTAGATGTTGTGCCGCTCGCCCTCGAAGTAAAGCACGGTGTCCACAAGATGCTCCACGACCCTGGGCCCGGCGATGGCGCCGGATTTCGTCACGTGGCCCACGATGATGGTTATGATCATCTCCTGCTTGGCGAAGCGCACCAGCTCCGCGGCGCACTCCCTGACCTGGGCCACGGAGCCCGGGGCGCTGCTGATGTCCCCGTCGTACATGACCTGGATGGAGTCCACCAGAAGGATCGCCGGGCGGCGCTCCTTGGCTTCCTGCAGGAAGGCCGCCACGTTGGTCTCCGACATGATGAGGATGTTGGGATTGCTTATCCCCAGACGGTCGGCCCGCATTTTCGCCTGGGCCCGGGATTCCTCGCCGCTGACGTACAACACTTCGCTGCCCGGCTTGGCCAGCGCCTGGGCGATCTGCAGCAGAAGCGTGGACTTTCCGATGCCCGGGTCGCCGCCTATCAGCAGCACCTGGCCCGGGACCAGCCCGCCGCCGCAGATGCGGTCGAACTCGCTGATGTCCGTGGGATAGCGCTTCTCACCCGCGGACACCACCGCGGTGAGAGGCTCGGCGGGAGCGGAGACAACGATGGAGCCTTTCTCTTTCTTCTCCTCGCTCTGCTCCTCCACCATGGTGTTCCATTGTCCGCAGCCCGGGCACTGCCCGAGCCATTTGGGGCTTTGCGCGCCGCACTCCTGGCAGACGTAGATCTTCTTTAGCTTAGCCATGCTCAGCCATCCGCTTTCTGGGCTTTGTCAAGGGAATGGTCCAGCCTGGCGCCCAGGCGGAAACTGTATTTCAGGCATTCCTTGGAAAGGAAGGCCAGGCTCTCAAGGTATTCCTCGAAGGTGCCGCCCGTGGGGACCAGGAAAACTTTCGAGCGGGGCACGGAATGCTCCGAGAGCGCGATGAAAACTTCCCTCAGGTCCACCTCGTCGTCGATGTAGATCCTGAGCTCCGTTTCCCGCGCGGTGGCAAGGTAGGCGTTGATGTTTTCCTTGGGCCAGACGCTCCTGCCGTAGTCCCCGGGGGAGCGGAAATTCAGGTCCAGGGAGACCAGGTCGGCGTCCAGCTCCAGATACTCGCTCGCGTCGCTTTCCACGACCACGTGGCGGTAGAGATTCCTGAGCCCCTCTATGAAGACTTTCAGCTCCTCGCCCTGGCCGCCCAGCTCGCCGGTCACGACCATGTAGCGCATGACGCTTTTCTCGGCGGTCTTCAGAAGCTCGTCCACATCCATTTCCTGGCCGCTGCCCTCCTTCTCGCCGAAGCAGAAGAAAAGCGCCGGCATGCCCAAAAGCGAGCCCTTGGTTATAAATTCCTCTTTGATCTCAAGCAGTTTCATAGTTCCGCCTCATTTTAGAAAATTTTTATCCTCAAGTATTGTAGCAAATTCAAACCCGGACCAGGCGCCGCCGCCATCCGCGCCGCCTTTTTCCCTGGCGAAAGTCCTCCCCCGCCGGACCGGCCTCACCCCGCGCGCTCCCACGCGCACGCGAGCCTGTGCCCGCGCCTAGCCCCACCCCACGTCCAGCCCCGCCCAGCGCACGATCTCGCCAAGCGTACAGCCTACTCGCGCGCGTGCGGCCGGTCCCATCTTTCCCCCGCCGCGGCCCGCGCGAAAGCACGGACCCGACCCTTGCAAAAACG
>DBWD01000013.1:225-4566 GCA_002308555.1 bacterium UBP3_UBA1247 | reverse complement strand
GGCCCTGCCTGTACTCGGAAATTTCCGTGACAGCCAGCGACATCGGCGGCGACAAGCCCGAAAAGAAGGGCGAATAAGCAAGCCCTGTGGGAAAAAAATAAGCGCGGCTTTTCGCCGCGCTTATTTTTTTCCCACGTCTCCGCGAGAACTCAGCCCACCAGCTCGCGCAAGGCGCGGCCCGGGGAGAAACGGTTGCGGGCCAGCACCAGGAAGGCGTAGGCCAGCATGCCGGTCAGGACCAGCAGCGCCAGCTTCCCTATCCCCTGCCCCGGCAGGAACGCTCCGGCGCCCAGGACCGCGGCGAACATCAGGAGCGCGGAGACCAGGCTCTTGAAAAAGAAGCGGAGGTCCAGGAATTCCAAAGGCGCGAAACCGTAGCTTCTGACCTTGAGGGCGCACAGCAAAATCAGAAGCAGATAGGACAGCAGCGAGGCCGAGGCGGTGCACCACATGCCGAAGCGTTCGGTGAAAAGCAGGTTCAGGATCAGGCAGAAGGCCGCCGAAATGAAATTGGCCAGGAAAAGGAAACGGCTGTTACCTTTCAGGAAGATCACGTCGTGATAAAACGCGTTGGTCTGGCTTGCCAAAGCCGCCAGAAGAGGTATCAGGAAAAAGGCCATGGAGGCGTGGAATTCCTCTCTTCCGGCGGTCATAAGGTCCATGAGATCGTTGTGGGTCGCCAGAAGTCCCGCCAGCAAAGGCAGGGCCAGGAAGAAATAAAGCCTGGCGAAGCGCCGGCAGATCTCGCACACCGCGTCCTTCCCTTTTTTGGAGACGGCGTCCGCCAGCAAAGGCAGCAGGGTGTAAGCCAGCGGCATGCCCAGATACTGGATCAGCATGGCGATCTTCAGGGAGGCGTCGTAGCGTCCCACGGTGCCTGCGCCGCCGCCCTGGTAGCCCAGGATGACCTTGCCGCAGGTGCCCAGGAGCCAGTTGGACAAACCCAGGAGCATCAAAGGCGCGCCGAAAACAAGCATGCCCTTCAGGGCTGACAGCGTCCCGCTTTCCCCGGGAAGCGCGAAATCCTTGTCAGACTCTTGGACCGGCACGGCCTCCTCGCGGCCGCCGAAAAACTCCAGAAGCGCCAGCGCGGCGTACAAAACGAAAACGTAGGCGCCCTTGACCCCCAGGGTCAGGAAGATCATTTCCCTGAGCCCGTAGCCCCGGCGGGCGGCGTAAAAATAGCTTGCCAAAGTCAGGGCGGTGAAAAGCATCCTGATGACGGAATGCTGGTTTATCCTGAGCCTGGCCCTGAAGCAGCCGTCCAGGAAAAGCTCCAGGGTGTTGATGAGGATCAGAGGCAGCGCGGCCCGCAAAAACACTTCCGCCCCGCCGTCCTTTATGACCTTGTCCGCGATCTGGGGAACAAGCAATGCCGCCAGGGCCGTCAGCAGGGCGCCCGCCAGCAGGATGACGCCCGAGGAGACCAGGCAGATCCTGCGCACGTAGCGGACCTTGTGCTCGCCAGCCAGGTAGCGTATGACGGACTGGGAAAGGCCCAGGCCCGACAGGATCACCGCCACGGAATAGATCTGCTCGATGAGGCCCCAGGTCCCGAAGACCTCCGAGCCGAAAGCGCCGCCCAGAATATTGATCAGCAGGAAGCCCCGGACGAAATCCATGATGTCCGAGAGGCCGCGGACGGCCATGAAAACATATTCCCGGCGCGCCTTCATTATTTCTGACTGTAACCCCAGGTCAAAAGATTCTTCACCGCGTCGTCGCGTTCCTTCTTGCTGGGCGCGCCGATGATCACCACGATCATGCGGCGGCCGTTCCTCAGGCAGGTGGCGGTGACGCAGTAGCCCGCCTGGGCGTAAAAGCCCGTTTTCATGCCGTCCACGCCCTCGCAGCGGCCGATCAGGCTGTTGCGGTTGCTAAGCTGGAAAGTGCCGTTCCTGAAGGTGTCCAGCCTGGTGGAGGTCCATTCCAGGACTTTCGGGAACTTCAGGAGTTCCCGGGCCAGGATCGCCATGTCCAACGGCGAGGATTGGTTGTTGAAACCTTTTTTCGGCAGCCCGTGGGGATTGTAAAATTTCGTGCCGGCCATGCCCAGCTGGGAAGCCCGCTTGTTCATCATGTTGACGAACTCGTCCACGTTCCCGCCCAGGGTCTCCGCCACGGCGAAGGCCGCGTCGTTGGCGCTCATGATCATGACGCACTTCAGAAGATCCTCCAGGGAGAACTGCTCCTTCTCCGCCAGGTAGACCTGGCTGCCGCCGATCTTCGAGGCCGCCGCGCTGACCTTCACCATGCCGTCCAGCTTGGCCTCGCCTCGCTGGTCGGCCTCCACCGCCAGCAGGGTGGTCATCATTTTCGTCATGGAGGCGATCTCCAGGGAAGTCTTCTCGTTCTTGGCCCAGAGCACGTCGCCCTTGGTGGCGTCTATGAGCACGCCGCCCTTGATGTTCGTAAGCCCTTTCACCACGTCGCCCCGCTTGGCTTTGCTGATGTTCCAGACGGCCGCCAGCTTCTCCTGGGGCGCCTTCTCGGTCTTTTCAGGCAGCTCGGGTACTTCCATGGCCTCCAGCTGCTCCACCAAGGTTTTCGGCGGCTCCGCCTTTTCCTTGCCGGCCCCCTTTCCCCAGGGGATCGCCAGAAGGACTATGATAACGGCGGTGACCAGAATAAGCAGAAGAAACTTGTACTTTTTCAGAAAGTTGGCCATTTTAAGCAAGCAGGGTTTTAAGTTTGTTTTTAAGATCTTTCGTGTTCCGGTAAAGAACGGTTTGCATACCCAGGGCGGCGGCGCCCTCCACGTTCTCCTCCCGGTCGTCTATCAGAAGGCAGTCCCGGGCTTCGGCGCCCGCGATCGCCAGGGCTTTTTCGTAAAACTCCCTCCCGGGCTTCAGGGCGTGCACCTCGAAGGAGGGGATCCAGCCGCTCATAAATTCCAGCGAGGGGTTGTCCCGCCGGACTCTGGCCAGATGCTCCGCGTTGGTGTTGGACAAAACGTAGGAAGGATATTTTCCCCGCAGTTCCCGGGCCAGCTCGGCCGTCTCCCCCGCCGGTCCGAAAATGTCGTTCCAGGCTTCCCGGAAACTTTCCGTTTCCAGCGTGACGCCCAGGCTCTTCTCCACCGCCAGCTTCAGATCCGCGAAGGAGCAGAGTCCTTTTTCGAAATCGTCCAGAGGCCCGGCCAGTTTCGCCTGCAGGGCGTCTTTCCGCCAGAACCAGCGCAGGGAGACACCCAGGGGCAGCAGGCGCAGGAAATTGCGCCAGAGCACGCTGTGGGAGAAAGGCACAAGCACTCCCCCCAGATCCCAGAATATGACTTTCACTTCCGGCATGCTCTCGCGTCCAGGCCCGCCCCGGGCGGGCAGCCTTGCAGGTACCATTTCAGAAGTCCGGCGTACAGATAAGCCTTGTCGCGGAATTTCCGCTTCAGACCCAGGGTCAGGACGACCATGACCAGCTGCGCCAGGAGATTTATTATCAGCCTTAAAAATGTTCCCGCGGTCAGGACAGCCAGCGCGAAACTACCGTAGCGCAGCTTGAAGAACAGGCGCCGGGAGCGGTGGAACTCCACGCGGGAGCGCAGGGGCCTCTTGTTGGCGGAGCGTCCCTGGAGATGGGTGGCTTTCACGCCGGGAACATGCCAGACCTTGAATCCGTTGTCCCGCATGCGGCAGCACCATTCCGTCTCCTCGAAGAAAAAGAAGAACCTTTCGTCCATGGGCCCGGCCTGGCAGACCGCGGAACAGTTGACGGCCATGACGGCCCCCAGGACGCTCTCCACCTCGATGGGGCGGCCGTCCGGGGAAGCGTGGGTCTTGCGGTAGCGTTTCTGGAAAAGGGAGCGGTTTATGAGCTCGCTGGTCAGCGTGGGCGTCGGGCCGTAGGAAAACTGCGGGCTGCCGTCCTCCCTTGTGAAGCTGATCCCGGCCAGCCCGAGAGCCGGCAGGTTCCGCAAAGCCTCCACCAGATCACGCAGGAATCCAGGCGGCAGAATAAGGTCGGAATTCAGCAGCAGAACGTAGTCGTAGGGAAAGCTTGCCGGATCGTCCCCTTTTTTCGGGAGCACTTTGTTGAAGGCGCCCGCGAAGCCGAGGTTCTCCTCCATGCGCACGAGCCTGGCGTCCCCTTTCAGGGCTTCCAGCTTCTCCGTCTCTCCGGGTTTAGGCGAGGCGTTGTCGATTATGACCACGTCGCAGTCCACGCCCTCCCTGGCCGCGGGCAGGGACAGCAGGGCTTCCCGCAATTCCTCGGCGGTGTTGTAATTGAGAAAAGCCAGAAGCAGCCTGGGGCTCATGCTCAGCGGTCAGAAGTGGAATGATAGTTGGGGGCTTCCTTGCTGATCCTGATGTCGTGGGGGTGCGCTTCCCTGATGCCGGAAGCGGT
>DBWD01000013.1:0-190 GCA_002308555.1 bacterium UBP3_UBA1247 | reverse complement strand
CAGCCGTTGTAGCCCAGGGAGGACCTGAGGCCGCCCGCGAACTGGGTCAGCACGTCGCCCACGTGTCCGGCGTAAGGGACCATGCCCTCGATGCCTTCGGGAACCAGCTTGTCCGTGGAAACGTCCTGCTGGCTGTAGCGCTCGCGGCTGCTCTTGGAGTCTAGCATGGCGCCCAGGCTGCCCATGCCGC
>DBWD01000095.1:1865-7535 GCA_002308555.1 bacterium UBP3_UBA1247 | reverse complement strand
GCGGAAGGCAAGCTGAACGTTTCCGCCGCGGTCGCGCCCAGGGAGGACGTCGGCAGGGACGCTGTCAAGGCCCGCGCCGAGAAGCTCGACCCCGAGGACAAGGAAGGCAGACTGCTGGCCGGCGGCTGCGGCTTGGGCAAGACCGACGAATCGCGCTACTACCTTGACGGCAAGGAAGTCTGGCGCTTTTTCCCGGGCGGCCAGACGGACAGCTTCACCCTGAAGGACAAGGACACCGGCTGCACGGCCGAATATAGGCTTGCGAAAGGCAGTTGCAAGCCCCAGCTCATGCCGCCGGGCAACTGGACGCTGGAAGTGGACGGGGCGGAGGTCAAAAAACCCTGAGCCCCGGGCCTCCTACTTCTTGACTTATCGGAGCGAGGTTTGGTAGAATGTGTTAACAATCAACAATCAAACAGTGTGTGAGACCGTGATGAACCTTCGTAAAAAAATCTTTGGCTTGGCCGTTCTGTCGGTCATGGTATGCCTTTTTGCCGGGAACGCCGTTGCCGACGGCGATGCTTTCGCTGACGAGCCCGCTCCCGTTCAGACTTACGCTCCCGCCAGGTCCTTCGTCTGCGGCGGAACCGACGAGATCGTCGTGACCGCTCCCGGCGAATGGCAGGTCGGCGAAAATCAGGTCGCCGTCATCCGCTTCAGGGCTGCTCACCGCTATCAGACCGTGAGCGTCATCCATCCCATGGCCAACGGCCTGGAATGCGTCGGGACCCAGCCCTCCGCCGCCAGGCAGGGCAACAACATCGTCTGGAACCTCGGCAGCGTGGAAGCCGGGGAGGAAAGGACCTTCCAGGTCCAGTACCGCTCCGTTTCCGACGTGGACCTCAAACTCTGCGCTTTCCTGCAGACCACCAGCTGCTCCTGCTCCGCCGCCAAGACCGTGCGCGCCCGCATCGCCATCGAGAAGACCGGCCCAGAGACCGCAGTTTTGGGCGAGACCGTTCCCTACACCATTACTATTAGCAACGTGGGCGACGGCACCGCCAGGGACGTGGTCCTGACCGACTATCTGCCTGAGGGCCTCCGCCACTCCAGCGGCTCCTCCCAGCTGACCCAGAACATCGGCACCCTGGGCCCCGGCGAATCCCGCACGCTTACTTTGAGCGCCCAGGCGGTCAGCCGCGGCAGGCACTGCAACCGCGCCATGGTGACCACCGCCAACGCCGGCCAGGCTGAATCCACGGCCTGCACCGTCGTTCAGGAACGCCAGCTGCAGCTCACCAAGGACGGCACCAAGTCCCAGTTCCTTGGCCGCAAAGCCAACTATACCATCACCGTCACCAACCCGGGCGATGCCGGCCTGACCGACGTGGTCGTGGTCGACACGCTGCCGCCTTACACCACTTACGTGTCCTCCAGCGGCGGCAACGTTCAGGGCGACAAGGTGGTCTGGCGCCTCAACACCCTCGCTCCGGGCCAGTCTCAGTCCTTCAACGTGACCGTGACCTGCCAGACTCCTGGCACCCATGTCAACACCGTCACGGCCGAGTGCCGCGAAGGCCTGCGCAGACAGGCTGAGGCCCCGACCGTCTGGCGCGGCATGCCGGCTGTCAGACTGGAAGTGGTGGATCATCCCGACCCGGTTGAGATTGGCGGCGAGACGGTCTACACCATCTCCGTCATGAACCAGGGCACGGCCCAGGACGGCAACGTGGAAGTCACGGCGCTGTTCCCGCCGAGCCTCAAGCCCATCGCTGTCAGCGGCGCTATCAGCAGCCGCATCGAGGGCCAGAGAGTCATCTTCGCCCCGGTCGCGGTGATCGAGCCGAAGCAGGAGATCATTTATAAGATAAAAGCGCAGGCTTTGAGTGTGGACGACGCCCGACTCAAAGTGTCCGTGAAGACGAACCTTCTCGAGACCCCGGTCACGGAAGAGGAGTCCACGCACCTGTACTGATATTTTTAGTTCACCAAAAGCAAAAGGCGGGTAGCGCCCGCCATCACAGTTAAACGTTTAACACAAGGAGAAAGAAGTGAAACTTCTCAAAAACCTCATGGCCCTCAGCCTCGTTGCCTGCTTAGTCGCCGGCTCCGCTATCGCTGATTGCGCCCCCATCACCCAGAACGGCTCCGCTGCCTGCACCAGCTTGGTCGGTATCCAGTATGCCGGCACCACTGAAGTCAGCTTGAACGAACAGTTCACCAGCCAGATGATCGTCACCCCGAATCAGGACGTGGCGGAAGTCGTGGTCAAGAGCACCGTTCCGGAAGGTCTGACCTACGTCAGCTCTAACCCTGCCGCCCAGGTCGCGGGCAACTCCCTGACCTGGAACCTCGGCGATCTGGATGCTTTCCAGTGCCAGACGCTCGAGATCACTTGGCAGTGCACCCAGGAAGGCACCTTCAAGCAGTGCGCTTACGTCAGCGCCTTCCCCCGCACCTGCTTCGTGGTCAAAGCCACCAACCCCAGGATCGAAGTCACCAAGACGGCCCCCGAGACCGCTCTGGTCGGCCAGCCCTTCCCCTACACCGTGACCGTCAAGAACGTCGGTTCCGGCCTTGCTAAGAACGTCGTCGTCACCGACACGCTCCCCGAAGGCGTCTCTCTGGTCTCTGATCCTTCCGCTCGCACCTTCACCATGAACGCTGGCGACATGATCCCCGGCTGCGTGAAGACCGCGACCTTCGACGCTGTGGCTGCCCAGCGCGGCACCTACTGCAACAACGTCACCGCTAAGGGCGACAACACCAACCAGGCCGATGCTCAGGCTTGCACGAAAGTGCTCCAGCCCGAGTTCGAGATCTACAAGACTGGCACTGAGTCTCAGCTGGTCAACAAGAAGGCCAACTACGTCATCACCGTCAAGAACACCGGCGACACCACCTTCGAAAACGTGGTCGTGACCGATATTCCGGGTGCCAATCTGCAGATCCTCGCCGCCAACGGCGCCACTGGCAACTCCTGGACCGTTCCTTCTCTGGCCCCCGGCCAGCAGGTTGAGTTCAGCGTCGTCGCCACCAGCCCGGTCGTCGGCGAAACCACGAACTGCGCCACCGTCAACATCAACGGCGTTGAAAAACAGGCTTGCGCCAACACCAAGTGGTACGGCCAGGCTGCTCTGCTGATCGAAATGGTCGATAACCCCGACCCGATCCAGCTCGATGCCGAACCCGCCGAACAGGTCACCTACACCATCACCGTGACCAACCAGGGCACCGCGGACGACACCTCCATCACCATGAAGGTCGTGTTCCCGGCTGAGATCACCCCGGTTGCTTGCGGCGGCGCCACCAATGGCACTGTCAGCGGCAAAGAAGTCACCTTCGAAACCGTGCCCGTCCTCACGCCGAAGCAGGCTGTGACTTGGACGATCCAGGCCAAGGGCGAAGCTGTTGGCGATGCTCGTATCAAAGCCTTCCTGAATTCCGACCTGCTCAAGAACCCGGTCGTGGAAGAAGAATCCACGCACGTCTATTGATCTGCTGATCTGAATCACAGGTAAAAAAAGAACGGCCCGCGAAAGCGGGCCGTTTTTTTGTCCGGCGGCCGGAAACAAAAAAGCCTTTCCAGAAAGGAAAGGCTTTGAATTTTGGTGGACCGGAAGAGGATCGAACTCTCGGCCTCAGCATTGCGAACGCTGCGCTCTCCCAGCTGAGCTACCGGCCCAAGTTTTTTTCAGAAATGGTTTAAGCATTGTAGCAAAAGGGGGTCCGAATGTAAAGGGTAGGCGCGGGTTTTGGGGCGCTCTTTTGTTGACTTGATTTTCCCTTTCTGTTATCCTTTTATATTACAGTAAAAAACTATGACGGAAGAGGCGAAAAAGAACGAGGGCCTGGCCCTCATAATCATTCCCACTTACAACGAGAGGGACAACGTGGTCCGGATGCACGACGCGCTCAGGACGGCGTATCCCTCCATCGGCTTGCTTTTTATCGACGACAATTCCCCGGACGGGACGGGAAGCGTCGTGGATGAGCTGTGCGAGCGGGACAAGCTTTGCCACGCCATTCACCGGGAGGGCAAGCTGGGTCTGGGAACCGCCTACATCGCGGGCTTCCGCTGGGCCCTTGAAAGGGATTACGAGTTCATCTTCGAGATGGACTGCGACTTTTCCCACGACCCCAAGTACGTGGCGGATTTCCTTCACGTCATAACCCACGCCGACCTGGTGCTG
Source organism: bacterium UBP3_UBA1247 (assembly GCA_002308555.1). Next base: position 3,402 of record DBWD01000095.1, on the reverse strand, counting down.
GGCTCCCGCTACACCTCCGGCATCAGCGTCATCAACTGGCCCCTGCGCCGCGTCTTGCTGAGCGTTTTCGCCACCACCTACGTGAAGATCATCACCGGGCTGCCGGCCAACGACGCCACGGGCGGTTTCAAGTGTTTCCGCCGCCGGGTGCTGGAAGCCATCGACATGGACAATATCCGCTCCAACGGCTATTCCTTCCAGATCGAGATGACCTATTACGCCTGGCTGAAAGGTTTCAAGATCAGGGAAGTGCCCATTATTTTTTACGAGCGCAGCAACGGCACTTCCAAGATGAACAAGAAGATCGTCTACGAGGCCGTCTTCATGGTCTGGGGCCTCTTGTTCGGGCATCTCTTCCAGAAGAAACCGGCCAGGACTTCCTTCTACGAACCCCAATTGCTTCCCAAACAGGAGATGTGACGGCATGAAGCTTATCGACCGCTATCTCATAAAATCTTTTTTCCTTCCGCTGTTCTACTGTCTCACGGCCTTTGTGATCCTCTTTTTCGCCTATGACATGACGAACAACCTCGCCGATTTCCTGGAAGAGGAGAAGACCGTGGGCGAGATCGCCACCTTCTACGTCATGCGGCTCCCCGAGATCCTGAGCATCACCATGCCCTTCGCGGTCCTGCTGGCCATCCTTTACTGCCTGGGCAATCTTTCCCGCACCAACGAGATCATCGCCATGCGGGCCAGCGGCATCGCCCTGACCAGGATCATCAGGCCGTACCTTCTCTGCGCCCTGCTGATCGCCCTGGGCACCTTCGCCCTGAGCGAATTCTGCGGCCCCGCGGCCAGGCGCAAAGCGGAGGAGATCATGCCCAAGAAAGTCTCCACCCTGACCCAGAGCATTTCCCAGGGGCAGAACACCTCCTTCGTGACCTTCGAGAATTCCAAGGCCAACAGGATCTGGAACATCGAGGGCACTCCGGAGCCCAACAAATTCCGCAACATCTCCATCCGCCATTTCAAGCCCAACAGCCGCCGCATCACCAGGCAGCTGAAGGCGGACCGCGCGGAATACGTGCCCCAGTACGGCTGGTTCTTCTACAACGTCAAGGAGACCATCTACGACAACGACGAGAAGCCCAAGGAGACTTACGACCACAAGAAGCGCAACTATTCCATTTACGACGAGACTCCGGAAATGATCTTCAGCCACGCCATCGACGACGAGATGAACATGAAGCTCTCGGAGCTGAAGAACGCCGCGCGCACCGTCAAGAAGGACTCCAGCCGCTACTACTCCCTGAGGACCGACCTGCACAGGCGCTACGCCATGCCTTTCGCCTGTTTCGTTTTCGTTCTTCTGGCCGCGCCTTTCGGCATCTTCCACACCAGGGCCGGCATGATGAAGGGCGTCCTTACCAGCATTCTTCTCTGCCTGGGCTATTTCGTGGTGGCCTACTTCCTCATCAACCTGGCCAAGGAGGGGAGCGTGAACGCCATACTGGCCTGCTGGACGGCCAACGTGGTTTTCTGCGGGGTCGGCATTTTCCTGGTCTACAGGATGCGCTGACAAAAAAACGCGGCC
>DBWD01000095.1:0-1816 GCA_002308555.1 bacterium UBP3_UBA1247 | reverse complement strand
CTGAAAGCGCGTTCCTCGATTTTCCGCCAGTTTTCCAGAGCGAGCGGTAAAACAACGTCGCCCTCGTGTTCTTCCCTTAGCCGCGTGAGGTAAAGCAGGTCGATCTCCGGCTCGAATAGTTTGTAGATCTCCGCGCCGCCGATGACGAAGGGCGAGGGATCAACGCTCAGGGCGATTTTAAGGGCCTCTTCTTTCGTTTTGGCTGTCTCTATGCCCTCGGCTGCCGAAAAGCCCTTGCGGCTCAATACAACGAGTTTGCGGCCCGCCAGAGGGCCCATGTACGACTTGCGTCCCAGTATCAGGGCGTGCCCCATGGTCAATTTTTTGAAGCGCGCCATGTCTTCCGGCACGTTCCAGGGCAGGGCGCCGTTTTTGCCGATAACGCCGTTCTTTGCAACGCAGGCGATCGCCTGAAGCATCACTGTTCTCCCTTAAGCTGCCTGTACGCCGTGGCGCGCAAAGTGAAGTCGAAGCTTCTGGTGGGGATGGTGGAAAGGCCGAGAGTGAAAAAGGCGGGGATGTGCAAAATGAAGGCCGTCAGGACCAGCACCCAGACCGCGAACTGGTTGCCCTTGGTAAGGGACCAGCTGTCTCCCAAGGCCGCGAAGGGGTTGGCGGAGGTCTCGGTGATGATGTAGTCCGTGAAATACCAGCGGGCGTAGAACCACAAGCCTCCCAGGAACCACAAGACTATGACCAGCGGTACGAAAATAGGGGAGAAGAAAAACAAGATTATCCCGATGATGAGAGCCGGGAAGAAGAGCACGCAGAAGGGCGCCAGCTTGACGAAGGCCAGCACAATATAGGAGAGCGAGAGCAAAAGCGAGCGGGCCAGCCCGCGCTTCAGGTCTTTCCGGCCCTCCTCCTCGTCCCGGGCGGTGGCGCGCTTGGAGCAGAGGATCAGCACGATCTGCAGCACGATGGTGACCACCACGAGCCCGGCGATGATGAGGAAGCCTTTGCTGTCCTTCATCCGGGCGCTTTTCTTCGCCTGGTGCTCCTGCAGGAAGGTCTGCAGTTTTTCGATCTTGGCCTCGCCCTCCAGAGAGTCGTCGCTCATGATGGCGGAAAATTCCTTAAGCTCCTCGCGGGTCTCCTTCCAGGAGGAACTCAGGTCCGAGGAGACCAGGAAAAGGGAATAAAGGCAGGGGACGGCCGCCACCAGGCACAGGATCAGCCACCATTTGCTGAAGCTCTTCCAGGCGGCTTTGAAGCAGGGTAGAATGGATAGTTTGCTCATGCCTCAATTATAGCAAAAATCCCGCGCTTCCTGGTCGGCCCGGTTTATTTTTCGCTTGCATTTTGTTATAATACGATTATATTAAGGGGGTTTTATTATCTCCCCAAACCTTTCTTTAACCAACTGACTTAGGAAACTTATGAAACGCTTCCTCCTGCTCCTAGTTCTTTTCCTCCTGACGGGCCAGCTCATGGCCGACGAGATCTGGACGGAAAAGGCCCAGAACCCCTCCTGGTGGCCGTATCAGAAATACGATCCCAAACGGCCTTCGGCGAGATCTGATTTCATCGAATGGTACGCCGACCTCGAGCCTCCCTGCCCGACCAACAGGACGATCATCGCCCTGAACTCCGGTACTTGGAGAAAAGCCCAGGTCGTCACCAACGACATGCAGCTGGTGGCCACCGACGACCCCTTCAAGGAAGTTACTGGCTACTGGCCGACCTTCTACGGTGCGGCGGCCTATCTGGACGGCAAATACATGATCGCCGCCGGACAGATGTGCAACTGGTCGCTTTCCCAGAACGCCGGGAACAAATATTATTTCCCCGGCATGAGCAACTTCTGCAATTTCCT
>DBWD01000010.1 GCA_002308555.1 bacterium UBP3_UBA1247 | reverse complement strand
AGCAGAAATAGGAGCCGTAGAAGGCGGCCTGGATGAGGGATGTCTGGGCGTCCGTCATGGACATGATCTTCTTGAAGGCGGAGAGCAGCGTGTCCGTCATGTTGTTGGCGATGCCCCACAAAATGAAGAGCGTCGTGACCAGGCAGAACGGCACCAGATACTTTCTTTCAATGGCTTTCATAGTCGTTTGGGTCAGTTTTGGGTAATGGTTAGGAAATTTCCGCCAATAGCGGACATTTTTTGCGATACGCAAAAATTATACCATTTTTCCCCAAAAAGAAAAAAAGCGCCCGCGTGGGCGCGAAAAAAAAGGCCGGAGAGGAATTTTCCTCTCCGGCGGTCGAATCAAAGCTCTTTCACCAGCGCGGACGGGGTCTGCAGCGCTGCGATCAGTTCCTTGAACTTCTCGCCTTCCAGACCCGGGCAGAACATGTTGCCGTGGCTCTGGATCTTCTTGAGCACCTGGCCCACGGTCAGGCTCTCCACGGCGCACAGGGGAATGTAGATGTAATCGTCGCCTTTCTCCAGCCGCTTCAGAAGCCCGCTGTCCGTCAGGACGTTCAGGGCCTTCTGGACGAGCTGGACCGGAAGGTGGCGCTCCTCGGCCAGCTGCCTGGCGGTCTGGGGCTCCTTGCCGGCGATGAGGGCCCGGCTGACGGAGCCCATGACGTGGATGTAGATGGCGAACCAGAGCGTCAGGCTGGTCCCGGCGGTCAGGTCCCTGGGCTCGTAGTAGCCGTGGGTCTGGATGGCGTAGGCCAGCTCGGCCCCGCAAAGGACGATGGTCCAGCTAACCTGCAGCCAGGCGATGAACAAGGGCACCGCGGCGAAGGCGCCGTAGATGGCGCTGTTCTTGGCCATGCCGACCTGAAAGGCGAAGTAGAACCACAAAACGATGTTGAAGACCGTGCCGGCGGCTATGCCGGCGATGACGCCGGGCAGGAACTTGACCTTGCAGTTCGGCACGAAGAGATAGAGGAAGATGAAGCCCAGCCAGATAAGGACGTAGGGCACCAGCTCTATCAGGAAATGCATGGAGGGTGAAAGGCTGGCCATGAAAGGCAGCTTCTCCACTATGAAATTGGCCTGGGATTCCAGGAAGACCGTAAGGGTCGTGGAAAGTATGAGCAGGAAGGGCAGCAAAATGATGATCGCGCAGTAGTCGATGATCTTGCGCCCGAAGGAACGGCTCTTGACGCCGCCGAAAATATCGTTGAAGGAAAACTCGATGTTGCCCAGAAGCTTGATGACTGTCCACAGCAGGATCAGCACGCCGATGCCCGCCATGGCCCCGAACTTGGTGGTCTCCAGGGTGTGCTGGGCCGCCTCCGTCACGTAGCTGAAGACCATGGTGACGGATTCCGTCAGCTCCTGGTTGCCGTCGAAACGGGCCAGGAGCGTGTTCTCCAGGGCGGCCAGCAGGGTATCCTGAAGGTTGAAGCCCCTGGCGATGGCGAAGCTTATGGCCAGCAAAGGCACGATGGCCAGGAGGGAGTAGAGCGTGAGGGCCGTGGCCCTCAGGGTGCAGCGGTCGTGGCCGAACTCCATGCCGGTCAGGGCGAAGATCCGGAGGAGCCGGATCCCGAAAGCCTTCATCGGCTTGTAACGATAAAGAGGAAGCCGCCAGATCTCCTGGAGGAAAAAGCGCGGCGCCCTCTTTATTGTTTCAAGAAACTTCTTCATTTCCCAAACTTATTTGAAAAGACCCTTGACGGCGTCCCCCGCTTTCTTGACGGTGTCGCCCACGGCTTCGGCGGCCTTGTCCACGGCGTCGCTGGCGGAGTTGCCGGCGGCTTCAGCCGCGGAGTTGGCCACGGCGTTGATCTGGTTGGCCAGTTCCGCCGGGGCCTTGCTCAGGTCGATCTCGCCGGCTTTCAGGATGACTTCCAGCGGCGTGCCCTTGAAGACGCTGGCCAAAACTTTCAGGCCGATCTCCGCGGAGGTGCCTTCCATATTCTCGAAGACGTTGCTGTAGTTGAGGTCCAGCTTGAAACCGGGAAGGGTCGGCGCGGAGCTCTGGAATTCCACGGTGTCAAGCTTCACCATGAGTTTGTCCACGGAGATCTGGGTCTCGTCCTTCAGTTCTTCCTCGGCCTGCTTGTCGCCCTGGGAGGCTTTCAGATCCTTGATCATGTCGGGCTTGAGGTTGAGGATGTTCAGCTTGCCCTGTTTGCTCAGCTCCACGTTGAGATATCTGAGGTCGATCTGGACGTCCCTGATGTGGACGTTCTTCTTGAACATGGCCAGGATGTCGTAATCGCAGAAGAATCTTCTCACTTCATAAACGTTGTTGTCCTCGTTGAAGCCCTTGTTGAGAGGGTTGTTCACGGCCAGGTCCCTGATCTCGATATGGGGATCCTCGATGGAGATGTTCACGGACTGCACGGTGGTGGGGACGCCCAGAAACGCGGTGCCCTTCTCGATGCCGGTCTTGACGACCCAGTTGCGGAAGATCAGGCACAGGACGAGCACCAGAATGATCATGAAGATCACGAATTTGATAAAACTCCAAATGGCTCTCATATATTTTTCCTTGGGTTTATTATGATGAAATTCTTTGTCTTTCTATTTTACAAAAAACGGCCGTTTATTCCAAACCGCTTTCGCTTTTCAGGATAGCGGCCGCCAGCTCTTCCCTGTCGGGATGTTCCGTCACGTCGTACCACTCCGCCGCCAGATTGTTCCTGAACCAGGTGAGCTGGTGTTTGGCGAAGCGGCGGGTGTTGCGCTTTATGAGCTCCACGGCCCGCGCGAGATCGTACTCGCCGTGGACGTAGGCGATCAGTTCCTTGTAGCCGATGGCCTGGGCCGCCGTAAGATTTTTCTCCAAGCCTTCCTTCATTAGTTTTCGGACTTCCGCTTCCAAGCCGGCTTCCATCATCAGATCGACTCTCTTCTCTATCCTTGCGTAGAGAAGTTCCCTGGGCATCGTAAGCCCCACCATGCGGTAATTCTCTACGGGCGCCTTTCTGTTCCACTGCTTCGTCTGCTCGGAAAAAGGCTTGCCGCT
>DBWD01000151.1 GCA_002308555.1 bacterium UBP3_UBA1247 | reverse complement strand
TTTCTTCTGAAGCCCGACGGCGCCGCCTACAAATATCTGGGCGGCTTCTTCAAGCTTCTGGGAGAGTCCGCCGCGGCCGGCGGCAGGAGCGTTTTCGGCAGCGTGGACATCAGGATGTACTTCGCCCTGAACTGCCTCTGCACGATCATAATGATCTCGGCTTTCATGGGAGTGCTATACTATCTCGGGATCCCGCAGAAGATCATTTCCTGGATCGCGAAATTCTTCAGGAAACTCTTCGGCATCGAGGGCTCCGCCGCTTTCGCCGCGGCCTGCTCGATCTTCTTCGGAGTCGGCGTCACGGCGAGCATCCTGGCGCCTTACGTTCCCAAGATGAGCAAACGCTCGCTGATGATCCTGCTTGTCTCTTCGCTTGCCACGATCTCTTTCGCCCTGATGCCTCTGCTCGCAAGCATGGGCATTTCCTCCGGCGACCTTGTCCTCGCCAGTTTCATGTCGGCGCCCTCCGCCGTGATGTTCGCGGCGCTCATGTGCCCGGAAGAGGAAGAAAACGCGCCTGACGGCGAAATAAAGGCCGATCTCATGTCCGGCAGGGGAATTGCCGAATCCTTCGCGAAAGGGGCCATGACGGGCCTCAAATTGGCCGTGAGCGTCATCGCCATGCTCATCGCGATCTCCGCCGCCATTTATTTCATAAACAGGCTGCTGATCGCTCCCAAAGCTTTTTTCCCGAATTATCCGGAAATATCCCTCCAGGGAATCTTCGGTCTCATAGGCTGGCCTTTCGCTTTCCTGATGGGCGTTCCCGCCGCGGAATGCTCGAAAGTCGGCTACGTTTTGGGCTGCAAGGTCGTCCTGAACGAGATAGTCGCTTACCAGGAACTGCTGAAGATAGCGGAAGCGGTCTCTCCGAGAACGCTGAGGATCGCGACCTTTGCCTGCTGCGGTTTCGCGAATTTCGGGACCGTCGCCATCCTCTTCGGCCTCGTCTCTCCCTTGCTTGAAAAAGAAAGACTGGACGCCTTCTCGAATCTGCTTTTCAGGGCGCTTCTGGCCGCGGTGCTCGCCTCCTTCACCACCGCCGCGCTGCTCGCGGCGATATTTTAATTTTTCTGCCAGCGTTTCAGGCGGCGCAGGCGCGGCAGCTTGCCTTCGTCTATCTCCCAGACCTTTTCCTGGTCCCAGGCTTTGTAGGTTTCCTTTTCCAGCATTTCCCGGCTGTTCAGAAGGCCCTGCTTGGGATTCCTGGAAGTGTGCAGCAGCTCCGCGTTGCAGAAAGAATCTTTGGTCATTACGTTGGCGTCGTTTTCATGGAAGGGCCGCACAAGGTACGACGGGCGGTTGCCGGCGAGTTTAAGATTCCCCAGGCATCTGTATATCGCGCCGTCGTTCTGGGCGAAAACCACCGTTATGACCCCGGTGCGGTAGCTTGAATAAGGCTCGAAGCGTCTCCCTTTGCCTTCCGTTCCGGCGTAGAAGGAGTCGTGGGTCTCCCGCTGAAGCTGCCGGCACTTGCCTGAGACGCTGCAGTCTTCGAATATGGAGAGTTTGGAATAGGCGGCTATGCCGGAGAGGCCGGAATGCTTGTTGTCGTACTCGAAGTCGGTGGCGCATTCGGAAACGCAGGATTTTTCAACCACCACCGCCAGACCCACGAGGGACCTTAGGGCGGACAGGCGGCCGCTTAAATAGCAGCCTTCCACCCGGCAGGTGTTTATTTGGAAAGCCAGCCCGGCGGCGTGCAGCTCGGCGGTGAGGTCGGAATTGATTACGGCCAGATCCTTGACGCCGCAGATGAATTTCCTTTTGCGAAATTTGTCCGCCACCGCGTCGCTCATGGCTTCCCAGGAGTCCCAACGGCTCATTTTTCCGGGCCGCCCGATGTTTCCGAAAAGCGAGGCGTATTCTTCCTTTGGCCTGTTGATGTAAAGGTTCGATATGCAGTGCCCGTTGCCGTCGAAGAAGCCCAGGAACGGCGGGAACTCGCGCTTCTTGTCCGAAGGCTTCTTGACGAGAGGCTCGGGCGCGCCGATGGGGGAGAAGCCCCGGCCGCCGTCCCAGTCCCTGGTTTCCGAGGCGTCTATGTCGGCGGTCATCTTATAGTATTTTCCCTCGGAAGAGGCGACGTTCTCCCTCATCCAGACCAAGTTCTCAAGGCAGTTTATGAGATAAGGCGTTTCGGCGCTGCCGTCTCCCAGGGGGAGAAGCGCTTTGTTTTCCGCGAAGGCCGCCGACGCGGCCAGCGCGATCAATAGGGAGGCAAGGTAAACTTTCATAAACGCGCCGTTGTGGAGATCATAAACTCTTTTTTACTATTATACCGAAAAATTGCCCCGGCCTGTCTTGAAGCGGGTATCGGGCGGCGCGGCCGGGCCGCATATCCCCCGCGGGAGCGGGATATTGGCCCCTGTTGATTTTAAAACCCTCTTTTGGTATCATACTCAAGATGAAACTTCTTTAAACAAAGAAGCGGGTGGCCCCATCCGCTTCTTTTGTTTTCTGAAACTTAAAAACCAAAATCCACAGGAAATACTATGAAGGAAATCATAACCCTTATCAATTTTCTTGAGAAAGAAAACGGTCTGGATTCCGGCATCATTACCGAAGTCCTCGAAAAGAGCATCGAGACGGTCGCCCGCAAGAAGGAGGAGCTTCCTCCCGTAAAGGTGACCATCGACGAGGAAGGGAACATAAACATGACCAGCGTCATCACCGTCGTTCCTGAGGAATATTTGGAAAGCCTGCGCAACGAGGACGGCACCATCGAGGAGCCGGACGACGAGAACATCGTGAATCCCATGACGATCCAGGACGCCCAGCGCTACTATCCGAAAACGGAGCTGGAGGAAGGGATGCAGTACACCTCGAATTACAACTACGACGAGGTCTTCGGCCGCATCGACGTCCAGACGATCAAGCAGATCACGCAGCAGAAGATCAAGGAAGCCAAGAAGAAAATGATAATGGAAGAGTACAGCGACAAGATCGGCGACCTGGTCATCGGCTCCGTCGTCAGGATCGAGCACGGCTCCTACATCATCGAGCTTGACCGCACGGAAGCCTGCCTGCCCCGCCGCGAGCAGGTCCCCAGAGAGCATTACAAGGTCGGCGACCGCGTGCGCGCGGTGGTCTCCGAAGTCAGGGACGAGGACGACCGCAAGGGTCCGAGAGTCATCCTCTCCAGGGCCGTGCCGGCGCTTGTCCGCCGCCTCTTCGAGATAGAAGTTCCCGAGATCTACGACGGCATCGTCGAGATCAAGGCGGTGGCCAGGGTGGCCGGCTTGCGCAGCAAGATCGCGGTCCTGAGCCACGACCCCAAGGTCGACTGCGTGGGCGCCTGCGTGGGCGTCAGGGGCGCCAGGGTCAAATCCATCGTGCAGGAAATCAACAACGAGAAAGTCGACATCGTCAGATGGAGCGACGACCTTGAGACCTTCGTGGCCAACGCTCTCGAGCCCACCGAGCTCCTGGACTTCTTCTGGGACGGCGAAGAGAACTCCATGGTGGTGGCCGTGGTCCCCGACGACAAGTATCTCGCCACCCTCGGTATCAAGGGCCAGAACGTCCGCATGATCTCCAAGCTCATCGAGCATCCCTTCACCGTCATCAGCCAGACCAGGGCCCAGGAGCTCCAGGCGGCGGACGAGGAAGAGGAAGGCGAAGGCGAGGAGAGCGGCGAGGCTCCCTCCGCGGAAACCCCCGGGGAAGAGGCGCGGGACTAACTTGCCGGCCGGCGGCGAAAAGGGAAAAGATTAATTTATCACGCAAAAGGGAAGGTGATCCAACATGCTTTTGAAAGATATTTATTCTAGCCTGGAATCGGAATTCAATTGCCATTCCGAAACAGAAAGGAAGTATTTGCGCGAGAAAATAAGGGGATTTGTCAAGAAATACGGCATGACCCTCAACGAAAAAAAGCCCGAGACCACTCCGGTTCCCGACCAGTATTTCCTAAAACTTGTCTCCGACATCAGGAAAGCGCTGAAGGACAAGGAAAAGAACAAAGCCAAATTCGCGTCGCCCAAGAGCGGGGAAAAGAAAGCTGAGAAAGCGGTCCCCAAGGAATTGGAAGAGGAAGAGCCCGCCGAAAAACCCGCCGCCAAAAAAGTGTCCGTCAAAAAGACGGCCGCCAAGGAAAAGGAGCCGGCCAAGAAGGCTTCCGAAAGCAAGAGCGCGGAAAGCAAGGCCGCGGCCAAAAGCAAAACGGCCGCCGCGGAGAAGAAAACTACCAAGGCCAAACCCGCTTCCGAAAGTTCCGCCAAGGAAAAAGGCGAGGAAAAGGCTGCCAAGCCGAAAACCATAACGGCGAAATCCCTCAAGAAAGAAGCCCAGGCCAAGAAGGTCGAAGAGGAGGCTAAGAACACCCAGCCCGAGGAAAAACCCTCGGAAGACCAGGGCAAGGTTATCAACGACAACGCCGGCAAAGCCGTCAAAGTCACCGCCAGGAAGATCAGCTTCGCCCGCCCCGCGCCCGCCGCTCCTGAAAAAGAAAAAGTTGCCGAGCCCGCCGAGCCCCCGAAAGTTTCCGCCCCCGCTGAAGAGGAAAAAGAAATTCCGGCCGCCAAGCCCCAGGAAGAGGAGCCGCCCAAACAGCCGGTCCCCGAGAAGATTCCCGAGACCAAGCCTGAGGAAACTGCTCCTGAAGCTCCCAAGCCCGAAGAAACAACGGCTCCCAAGCCGGAAGAGCAAGAAGAGACAACGGCTCCCGCCGCCCCGGCGGAACCCCAGCCCAAGGAAGAGAAACCCGTCAGCGAAGTCGTGAAGCCCGTTTCCACGGTCTCCGTGGAATCCTACGTGGCCCAGCAGGAAAACAATCTTCCCAGGGCCACCGAAACGGTGCCCCTTGACCGCCTGAAAGGCTGGCGTCCTCCCGAACTGGGCAAGAAAAAATCTTCCCAGAAGAGCGAAAGCCGCCCGGCTTCCTCCGGCAAGCCTTCTTCCTCCGGCGCCTCCGCCCAGGCCTCCGCTCCCATGGGCGACGCCAACCGCAAAGGCGACAACCGCCGCGGCAAAGGCAAGGAAAAGGGCAAAGACAAGGATTCCAAATTCTCCTCCGCCGCCAGGGAAGAGATGATGAACCGTCCCAGGATCTCCAGCCAGGCTTCCCTCCGCCAGAGGAACGCCGACGAGAGAGCCAACGAGGAAGGCGAATACAGGATACGCCGCAGCAAGAACAAAAAGCTGCAGACCCAGGCCCAGCCCATCAAGGCCGACATCGTCAAGGGCGACATCAAGATCTCCGTACCTATTAGCATCAAGGACTTCTCCCAGGAGATCGGCGTCAAGGTCGGCGAAATCATCAAAGTCTTCTTCAAGATGGGCGAGATGCTGACCATCAACAGCCCCCTGGACGAGGACCACGTCATACTGGCCGCCTCGGAACTGAACGTCAACGTTCAGGTCAAGAGCAAAGAGGAGAACCTCGAGGCCGAGACCTTCTCCGAGGAAGGCTACGAGGAAGAACTCACCGCCGAGGAGGCTCCCAGAGCCCCCGTGGTCGTCTTCATGGGCCACGTCGACCACGGCAAGACCTCGCTGCTGTACTACATCCGCAAGACCCGCGTCACCGCAGGCGCG
>DBWD01000042.1:1851-3279 GCA_002308555.1 bacterium UBP3_UBA1247 | reverse complement strand
TGGCCATGCTGAAGCCCGTGGGCCAGCTGAAGATGGCGTTCATTCTCCTTCCCCTCGCGATCTCGGCCACGTTCGTCATCCAGGGATTGTGCGTGACGACCGCCACCTTGAGGTCGAGATTGCCCACGGCCGCGGCTTCCAGGGCCGCGAAAAACAGAAGGCAGAGAAGAAAAGCTTTCTCAAAAAATTTCATCGTTCCCCCTTCGAGAAAAGCGAAAGAAAAAATTATTCCTCCACCTTGAAAATGAAGGTGGTCTCGGCGCCGTCCAGCGCCCGGCGGTAAGTTTTCACGATGCGCTGCCGGACCTTGTCGAACCAGACGTGGCGGCGGAGGGCCACGTGGGAATACTGGTCGATCTTTTTCCTGAATCTCATCTGCGCCTCGGGCAGCAGCACGAAATCATAGCGCCACAGTTCCCCTTCCTGGAAGGCGCCCAGATAATAGTTGGTCAGCGAGCCCTGGATGGGGATGCCCAGAAGATCGTCCCAGGGATACTCGAAGGGCAGCAGAAGCCTTTTGTCCCGCAGGGGCGAGCCGGTGAAGGAGACCGTGAGGATGCCGTTGGAATAATCCGCCCGGTAGGCCAGCTCGCCGCCGTAGTCGATCCTCAGGAGATCCTTGGGCCCGAAGGTCACGGTGGCGGGCGCCTGCACGGAGGTCAGAAGGTCCTCCACCACGGAGTCGGTCTCGGCCTGCCAGACGCACTGGGTCTCGGATTCCAGGTAGATCTTCTGCCAGACGGCGATGTCCATGGCCGCGTTGGCCCGGCCGCCTTTTTCCGTCCGGGCCACCTGGGCCGCCGGGCGCGGGGCCTCGCTCTCGGCCGCTTTTTCCCCGGCTTTGACCGGGGCGGTCTCCTTTATTTTCACGGCGCTGACTTCGTTGGTGCCGCTTTCCAGGGCGCCCTGGGGCGGGACGCCAAGTTTCTTGAGCTCCGCCTGGTTCTCCGCGGCGGGGGAGGTTTGGGCGCTGTCCAGGATCGTCTGGGCGTCCTCCTGGGCGGCGGGGTCCAGCACGATCTTGGTGGCGGCGGGATTGGCGACCTTGATGGGCGCCGTTTCCTCCGCGCTCAGGAGAGCCGCGCAGGCCAGGCAGAAAAATATCAGGCGGNNAACCAAGGGACATTTTCAACGGTGCAGCGAAGGCATGGAGATCAGTTTAAGGAATTCCTGGCGGGTGCGGCCGTCGGTCTTGAAAGTCCCCTCCATGGCGGAGGTGGTGGTGAAGGAGTCGCTTTTCTGGACGCCCCGCATGGCCATGCAGAGGTGGTTGGCCTCGCAGACCACGCCCACGCCGTAGGGCTTGAGATTTTCCATCAAACATTTGGCCACCTGGGTGGTCAGGCGCTCCTGGATCTGCAGCCTTCTGGCGAACATCTCCACGATCCTGGGGATCTTGCTCAGCCCCACGATGCGGCCCTTGGGAAG
>DBWD01000042.1:405-1841 GCA_002308555.1 bacterium UBP3_UBA1247 | reverse complement strand
TTGCCGAAGAAGGGCAGCATGTGGTGCTCGCACATGCTGTAGAAACTTATGTCGCGGACCAGCACCATCTCGTCGCAGGTGTCCTCGAAGATGGCGCCGTTAAGGATCGTCTCCGCGTCCATGGCGTAGCCGGACATCAGGAATTCCCGGGAGTCCACGATCCTCTGGGGCGTTTTCACAAGGCCTTCCCGGTCGGGGTCGTCGCCCATTCTTTTGATGAGCTCGCGGAAGATGTCCCTGCTGTCGGCCCGGCTCAGCAGCTCTTTTATTTCCTCAGGTGAATATTCTTTCATGCAAAATGAAGCGTCGCGCTGTTGTTTTCGCTTTCCCAAAGCGTTATTTCGTGCAGTTCCGCGCCGATCCCCCGCAGAGGCTCCTCCAGCCTCTCGGCGATCTTCCGGGCGATGTTCTCCATGGTCGGCAGAACGCCCGCGAGAAACGGCACGTCGGTGTTCAGGTCCCTGTGGTCGACCAGGGATATAACTTCCTTCTCGACCACAGACTTCAGATCAAAAACGTTCACCACCATGTCGCCCTCGCCGGCGGACCTGACCGTCACTTTCAAACGGTAGTCGTGCCCGTGCAGTGAGGAGCACTTGCCGAAGGCTTCGCGGTTCTTTTCCTCAGACCACTCCTCCCTATGGAGGCGGTGCGCCGCCGAAAAGCGAAACTCCCGGCTTAAGGTTACGTATTTGATTTGAAGCATATTTAATATGATAACAAAAACTCTTCCCCAGGCGTTCGGCAGATAAGAACCGACGGTTGTATGAGCATTGTAATTCCAACCATCGTCGCTATCTCNNACCGCCGTTACACCTATAGCGGCCCACTTTATCCATTTTGGGACAGGATTCCTCGTCTGTCAATTTTTTCCGCTATTGAGCGCGGCGGTTGTGCCCGCTCTACAGGCAAACTCCCACCGCGCTTCCGCCGGTAAATCAAAGCAGTTGCCAGCACGTGTTCTCAACGCGCAGAAGAAACTATAGGTCTCCGTTATAAGTTCGCCGCTCAAAAGAGCGGTTGTTTTGGGATTTGTCATTACAAAAACATCGCCATATAAAGCGGAAGATGTATTATTTGGTTTAGTGTAGTAACAAACTTGTCACGAAAATGCGACATAGCTAAACAGCGTTTGTCACGAAAGCCGGACCTCGTTATATAAACGGATGCGATTTTGCGGTTTTTCCGACAAAAAAGCCTTCCCCGCGGGGGCGGGGAAGGCTTTCATCGGTTAGCCGAAGAGGGCTGGCCGGTTTACCAGAAGTAAACGTAGAGCGCCACAGTCACCGCCACGACGATGATGCCGAAGACCAAAGCGGCCTTGGAGGGCTTCATGTCAAGCTTGGAGCTGGATTCGAAGGTGACGGCTTCCGGCATCTTGAAGATCGCGCCCAGCACGAACATGATGATGAGCGTGATGATCAGGTTGTAGGAAG
>DBWD01000042.1:0-329 GCA_002308555.1 bacterium UBP3_UBA1247 | reverse complement strand
AGCAGGAAGTAGATGATGGGCGAAAGGACGAGCGCCAGGGCGCCGATCCAGCGGGCGCCTTTGCGGTTCACGAGGCCGAAGATGAAGACGGCCACGATGCCCGGGGAGACGTAGAGCTGCATCTTCTGGATGTAGGCGAAGATGGATTCGGCTTTCAGCACGGAAGCGACCACGATGCCGACGATCAGAAGGGCCACGATGGTCAGGCGGCCGAAGGTGACGATCTCTTTCTGGGAGGCTTCGGGACGGATGTAGCGCTGGTAGATGTCCATGGTGAACAGCGTGCTGGTGGCGTTAAGAACGGCCGCCAGGGAGGACACGATGGCGCC
>DBWD01000105.1:5122-18656 GCA_002308555.1 bacterium UBP3_UBA1247 | reverse complement strand
ATTTCGCCCAGGTCAATTCCAGCCACGTCTACGTCAACAGCGCCAGCAAAATGTGCTACGTTCCCCACTTCTTCAACAAGGCGGATTTCGTCAAGGCTCTCTATGAGATCCAGAGAGACGAGAACGGCTTCACCAAGAGGATAGCCGAACTGAACGGCGGCGAGCTGGACGCCCTGGCCGCCAAGCTTATGCCCACCTACAAGCTCAATTTCCTCAGGTGGGGCAGCGATTCCGTATTCGACAGCGAGGTCCTCAGGAACAGCATGGCTTCCAGGGAGATCAGCTGGAACAGGCTTTGGAAGCCGGAAGAACAGCTTCTGGGCGCCTGGGTGGACGAAGCCCCCGCTCCCCAGTATTCCATCTTCTCCTTCGGCGCCTCCGAATCCTCCGACATTTCCGTCTACAATTACGGCACCGCCGGCGAATACCAGTGGTACAAGCTGGACGAGGAAGACAATTCCCTGAAAGCCATTGAAGGCGAAACGGAAGCAACCATAGATCCCACCTATTACGGCAAAGGCGAGTATGTCTGCGCCATCAACGGCGTCAACCTGGAGCCCCAGGCCGGCGGTCAGAACGTGACGCTCTACACCGCTCCCTTCGTTTTCGGCGCTCCGGAACCCGGCATGCTCGGAATGCTCCTGGCCGTCGCGGCGTTCCTGCTTCGCAGGAAATGACCGCTCCGCAAAAAAGCCCCCGGCTCGAACCGGGGGCTTTTTGTTGACAGCTTGCTTTTTTCCTTTGAAAAAAATAAAATTTTCCAGATGGATAATATTGCCGGAACATTAAAGAAGACCATAGGCGCGGCTCTTTTCCTTGCCTGCTGCGCCCTTGGCGCCAGATGCGATCTGCCCTCCGGCCTCGCTCCCGCCAACTGGATCGAGACCAAGGGCGGATACATTAAGACCGGCATCACCCAATCCGGCGCGACGACGGTGGAGCTGGACTGTCTTCTGGAAGTCACCTCCCTGAACTATTCGAAAAGACGACTCATGGGGTTCGACGGCGCCGGTCCCAAGAATTATTTCGGCGTGACCACCAACAATCATTTCGAGATCTGGAATCCCACCTCTATCACCGCCGAGTTGGGCGTCAAATACCGCCTGCACATGACCCAGGACAAGACCACCACCCTGCTGGAAGTTTTCTCCGAGGGAGGCGAACCGCTTGATTCCGTCACCGGCAACGCCAAGGGCATCAACAGCAGCGAATGCCAGATCTTCACCATCAACTCCAGCTCCGCCTACACCTGCTACGGGATCAGGGTCTACGATTTCAAGGTCATCATCGACGGGGACGTCAAAAGGGACCTCGTCCCGGTCTTCGACTACACGGCGGGCAAGCCAGGCATGTACGACAGCGTCAGCGGAACGACGCTCTACGCCTACGGCAGCGGCAAGCTTGACTGCGACGCCCTGGATTTCCACTACGGTTCCGGCGACACCAAAATATTGCTTGAAGAGGGAGCCATGTATTTCCCCTCCCACATTGGCTTCGAAGACCTCGGCGATTTTTCCTTCCCGGAAGGCACCGTTTTGAGAGGGACCGAAGAGGGTGCCAGCCTGACCGTAGGCGAGGACGCGATGGACATGCGGACACTTTTCGGCGCTGACATGCGTCCCGGGGAAAGGTATCCCCTGAGCGTGGAATTCACCTTCGGCCTGGTGACGAATTTCTACATCGCCAAAAGCGCCAACATTCCTTCCCTTTTCGTGAACCTTATAGACGCCGATCTGGCTTTCATACATAGGAACAAGAAAAACGAGGCGGCCGCCGTCGCCCTGAAGATCGAGCCCGACGGAACCTCCTCCGAGCTTCTCCCGGTCAAGAAGTTCGCCGGCCGCGGCAACGCCACCTGGACTTATTCCGGCGACAAGAAGCCCTACAAGATCAACCTGGACTCTAAGTACGCCCTCATAGCTTCCGCCCCCAAAAGCAAGAAATTCGCCCTGCTCTCCCTGAACCTTCAGAACAACAAGGACCGCAGCGGGCTCAAAGAATACGCGGCCCACGAGCTGGGGGACGCCATGGGCATGGGCTTCAATCCGGATTCTGAATTCGTGGACCTTTACGTCAATGGCTCCTACCGTGGCTTCTACATGGTGAAGGAACGCGTGACCATAGACCCGGACAGGATCAACATCAACGAGCCGAAATACAGTTTCGAGGACGAGGAATCCACCACGAGAGTCGTGCAGCGGAACGGCATCAAGGGCGTCAAAGGCGCCGCGGGCGATCCCGACGACGGCGAGCCCGTCTCCGCCTCAAGCTGGAACGTCCCCTCCCCCACTGAGACAATTACGAGCGAGAACGACGAGGAGGACCCCGCCCTCAGGGCCGGTATCCAGGCCTACCAGTACGCCACCAATTCCCGCCTGAAAACCGACAAGGAAGGCGGCGCGGTCATTGAGATGAACGCCTGCTACGGCCAGTACATGCAGGACGAGCACGTCTTCTTCATCACCCGCCGCGGCCAGATCTTCACCCTGAAGATCCCCGAGGCGGCGACGAAGGAACAGGTCCGGAGGATCGCGGTCTTCGTCCAGGAATTCGAGGACGCCCTCTTCAACGGCAAAGGCTTCAACTCGCTTGGCAAACATTATTCCGAATACCTGGACGTAGAGAGCATGGCCAAGCACGTGATGGTGGACGGCTTCATGTACAACTCGGATTTCTGCATCCTCTCCACCTTCTTCTACATCGACGCCGATCCTGTCAGCGGCGAATTCGTCGGCAAACTCATAGCCGAGCCCATCTGGGATTACGATTTCGCCCAGATCAATTCCAGCCACATCTACGCCTCCAATTCCAATCCCATGAACTATCTGCCGCAGTTCTTCTCCAAGGCTGATTTCATAAAGGCCCTGTACGAATTGCAAACGGATCCTTCGGGCTTCCCGGCGAGAGTCGCGGGGTTGAATTCCAACGACCTTTCCGCTCTGGGCGACAAGCTTCAGGCCGCGCATCAGCTGAATTATTACCGCTGGGGCAGCGATTCCCTGGCCGACGTGGCGACCGTCAAAAGCAGAATGAGTTCGAGAGCGGGAAACTGGAACAATATTTTCAACCCGAACCAAAAGCTTTTGGGCGCCTGGGTGGAACAGGCCCAGACCAGGTCCCGCAATCTAAGCGGACCGCTGACCGCGCAAACCTACGGCGCGCCGATATCGTACCAATGGTACAAGCAGGACGCGGAGAGCGGCGAATTGACTGAACTTGAAGGCGAGACCGGTTCGACCCTCGATCAGGAACAGTACGGCAAGGGACAGTACGTCTGCGGCGTCTACGGAAAAAATCTGGAGCCCCAGGCGGGCGGAACCTACGTGACGCTTTATACCGCGCCTTACGCCTACGGGCTTCCCGAGCCCGGCGCGGCGGTGATCGTTTTAGCCTTGGCGGCTTTGCTGCTGAAGCGCCGCTGAGCGCTTATTTGTCTTTCCAGTCAACCAGGGTGTAGGAGTAGGGCTCCAGTTCGCACTCCACTTCCGCCTCGCCGATCTTAAGATCCTCGGACACGGGCACGGGGTGCAGGTTCAAAATGAAGGCCTTGCCGTTTTCCTTGGGAATGACCCGAAGGAGATCCTGTCCTTCCACCGTGGGCTTTTTGCCGAGCCTGGCTATCAGCTTCTTTATCAGAACAGCCTGGCTCTTGAAATGGTTGGCGAACATCACGGGGAAGATCTGGGCGGTGCCGGTCCCCTTCTTTACGGAGACGATCGCCGGGCGTCCGGCTTCCGTGCGTCCCAAGGTCTCGCCCTTCTTGTCGATGTCGATGTTCTGGATAGTCTTGCCGAGATAGTATTCCTGGCCTTCGAAAAGGACCTTTTCCTGGTCCACGCTCTTCTTGGGGAAAGTTCCCCCCAGCACGCCCAGTTCGTCCGCCAGCACGTGGCAGTAGTGATCGGTCTCGTCCTTGGTGGGCAGAGAGCCCATAAGCAGCAGTTTTCCGCCGGCTTCCACGTAGGCGGCCAGCTTCTCCTGGACTTCCCTCGCCATCCAGCGGTCGTTCACGACGACCAGGACGGGATGCTTCAGAAGCTCGGTTAAACACTCGTTGGCGAAATCCACCAGTTTGGGCAGGAAACCCTGCGACCTTAAGGCGTAGAAAACTTCCGTGGTGGCCGGTCCGACAGGCTTGAGGCTGACAACGGGCTCCCTCTTCACGCCCAGGGCTATGTCGTAGACGGAAGCGGAGCGGAAATCCTCCGCGTGCTTTTCGATCTCGCCAAAGGAGCGCTTGACCGCGTCGAAGGAAGGCCTTTGGGTCCCGTTCTGGTCGACGGGAGCCTGCCAGTTGTGGTCGGTTCCGTAGAAGCCCAGTCCCTGCCGGTTGCTGCCGGAGCCCCAGAGATACATGTTGAGGCCTTTGTAACCGCCCGCGGCGGCCCAGACGTTCCAAATGAAAAGCTCGGGGGCGTAGACTCTGGGAAAATCGAACCAATAACCGCTTTCCTGCTCTATCACCCAGGGAGTGCTGCCAAGGATGCTCTTAAGATACTCCGGGCCGTACTCGCAGAAATAGGTGGCGTTGGTGAGGTTCAGATTACCGCTCATGGAGTAGTAGCAGTCCACCCCGACGTTGAGCCAGGGGTTGAGCTCCTTGTTTTTGATGTGCAGCGACAGGGCACGCGGGCAGTAGGCGTTGTGGGTGAAGGGCGTGGTTATGCCGCAGGACTGGAGAATATCCCTCAGTTTCTGGAAATATTTCGGATAATAGCAGCCGTAGTAGTATTCCCTGCGCTCGATCTCGTAGAGCGTCTTGTTCGCCTGCTCCAGCATGTAGGGCGGGATCCTCGAGAAGTCGCCGAAACTGCAGCCGTAAACGTTGTTGATCTTTTCCAGCGTTCCGTATTTTTCCCTGAGATACGTCGGCCAGATGCCGTCTTTCTTTTCGAGGCCCAGGTTGACGGGATTCTCGTCGCTGTAGTCGTCGCCGGGGATCTCGTTGCAAAGCTGCGTCATGACGACGAAACCGCCGGGCGCCTGGTAAGGCTTGATGACTTCCGCCACCGCGGCGTACCATTTCTCAACGGCCGCAAGGAAATCCGAGTTCATGTGCGCGACGGCGTTGACGGCGGAGCTGGGGATGTACTCCCCGTCCTCATAGCGCATGACCATGCTCTGGGGATTTTTCTTGGTGAACCATTTGGGGATCCCGAGATCGGTGGCCTCGGCGTAAATATAGGGGCCCGGGCGCCAGTAGCAAAGCAGCCCGCTCTTTTTCACCAATTCCAGGAAAGCCACGAGATCGTTGCAGGGATGATAGAGCCCGGTGAAGTCGAAGCGGCCCTCCTCCGGTTCGTGCACCAGCCAGGGAGTGTAGAAAGAGACGGCGTTGCAGCCGGCTTCCTTCACGCTGTTCAAAACTTTTTCCCAGCTTTCCCTCGGGGTCCTGAAATAATGGACTTCCGCGCAGGCCAGGAAGATCTCCCTGCCGTCGAGGAAAAACGAGCCTTTTTCGATCTTGAGTTCAGACATATTTTTAAGCCTTTCAGGTTAATTTCGTCAGATAATTTAATATCTTATCAAAAAGGTACCTTCCGAAGACATTTCTCCCCAGTCCCTCCGGCTGCTTGCCCCGCCCGCCGGCCAGCCGCAGGGTGGCGGCCATGAGCCTGCCCTTTCCGTATTCGTATTCCGCCAGGTACTCCCGCAGTGACCAGTCCCTGGCGCCGTAGCGCCGCAATACGGGCCTTTTCAGCCTGAAGCCCATGCGAGATGCTTCCCCGCTGTCAAGGGCCCTTTCCGGGGCCACGGAGAAATATCTGAGATCCTCCAGCAGTTCGCGGCGGGGAATGTCCTTCCACAGGGGATGGGGCGAGCGCGCGGCGAAACTTTCCCGCCAGAAGGAAACTTCCTCTGTGGGGAAGCCCGGGTCGGCGTCCTGCAGCAGGAAAACTTTCCCGCCTTTCTTAAGGAAAGCCTTCGTCTCCGGGTCGAGCTGGTCGGTAACCAAAAGCCGCGTCCCTTCCGGTATGCTGTCCGCGGCGGCCTCCGCCTTGGGATAGAGCGGCTCTATGCCACGGAAGACGCTGCTGTGGTCCCGGAAAAGGAAGGAGAGCTTTCCCCCCTCCGGCTTGGGATAGAGGAAGACCGGCCAGAAATTCTCAGCCTCCCCCAGCCTTGCGTGTAGCGTCAGGTCAAGGGGCTTTCGCGTTTCCGGCAAAGTTACGCTGAGATAGGCGGCCTCCCTTAGTTTTCCTTTTTTCAAAATTTCCGGCGCAAGCCTCTCCTCCCAGAAATATACTCTCCCCTTTTCGTCCCGCAGTTCCAGGACAAGTTTTTCCCGTCTCAGATCCGGGCCGTAATTGGAGAGCAGGATGTGGAGGCCGTAGTTTTCCCCGCCGAAAAAGCTGTAGCGCTCCCGGCTGCGGACCCGGTCTCCGGAGATCCAGGTCCTGGCCAGATCCCAGGCGGGCACCAGCACGGCGTCGGAATTGAAGAGGGAGAAAACTTCCGGGGGATACTTCCAACCGCCCAGGTCGTCCGCCAATCCGCTGGTGGCGATGGGCACGTCCCTTATGGCGGTCACGTTGTAGCCGGATATCTCCTGGAAAGACCTGGTCTCCTCCAGGGTGGCCTTCCTGTGGGTCAGGGCGTGGTCGCGGGAGATCTTTTCCAGCTCCGCGTAATTTTTCCTGATGTCAGTGCCCTTCACGCGCTCCTCGAAGCGGTCCAGGTAAAAGTCCGGCTTCAGAAGCTTGAGGGGATTCTCCTCCGGATCGCCCTTCTCCCACCAGAGGACCGCGGCTTTCCTGGCTTCCCTCACCGTCTTGATATCCCGCAAGGTGTCGGCGTCGCAGAATTCCCCGAAGAACCAGGGCTTGGTGTTGCGCCAGGTTGGCGTGAAGACCTCCATGAGGTTCTCCATGTTGTGCGGCTCGCCGTAGAAATGGTAGTCGAAGAAATCGCCGTAGGAAACTTTCAGGCCGTTGTAGCACTCCCCGGAACCGGAGTTGTCCGTGACCGGGACCTGCAGCGCTTTCCTGACCTTCAGGTACATCTCCTGCAGGATCTCCGGCCGCACCGAGGCGTTCATCTCGCAGCCCAGAGTGGCCAGGCAGACCGAAGGGTGGCCCTGGAATTTTTCGCAGATACGGGGGAATTCCCTTCTGATCCTCCCCTCCAGCTCCGGCGAGGCTTCGGGCAGCCACAGCGGGAACTCGACCCAGCAGAGCACGCCCAGCTCGTCGCAGAGGGAAAGGTATTTTTCCGAGGGAACGTAAAGGCAGTGCTTGACGGCGTTGAAGCCCATCTTCAAAAGGCCCTCCAGCTCCGCCCGGATAGTCTTCTCATCCGGAGTGGGCGCGAGAAGTCCGTCGTAGAAGCCCCAGTGCAGCGCGCCGCGCCAGTAAAGGGGCTCGCCGTTCAGCAAAAGGTCGCCGCCCCTGGCGCAGACGTCCCGGCGGGCGCACCAAAGGCTGCGCGCCTCCTTCTGCCCGCCGCTTTTCAAAACGAANNTAACGAATTCCAGCCAGTAGCGCCGGGGATCCCCGGGCGACCATTTTTTCATGTGGAAATGATCCAGTGGAAGCGTAAGCTCCCGCGTTCCTTTCTTCAGTTCCCACTCGCCCCGCAGCATCCCCAGTCCTTTTATTTTTCCGCTCAGGGAGAATTTGCCGCTTTCCAAAACTTCCAGGAAAAGCCTGAGGGCCCGGCCGTCGGAATAGGCTCTTCTCAGGAAGAAGCTGTCGCAGCCCGCCAGGCTGATCTTGCCCCAGATGCCGGCGAAGGTGCAGCACACGTCGGGGATGAAGCCGGAAAGCACCCGGCGCAGCGGGAAGCGGTCCCCGGAGTGATAGGAAGGTTTCGCGATCCGGAAAAGGATCTCGTTCTCGCCTTCCCGCAGGGCTTCCGTGACGTCCAGGACGAACTCGTCCCACATTCCCTCGTGGGAGCCGACTTTCCTGCCGTTCAGGCTTATCTCGCACCAGTAGCTGACGGCCTCGCAGCGCAGGAAATAGCGCCGGTAAATTTTTTTCAGCGCGAAGCGGCGGCGCAGAAGAAATTCCCCGCCCAGGTCCTTGCGGCGGACGCCGCTTTCCAAAACTCCCGGGACCGCCGCCCGGAAACTTTCGCCGCCGTATTCCGCCTGCCAGACGCCTCCCAGATCGAGGAAGGCCGGCTCTTTCTCAGTCTTCTTCATGGCTTAGGCCTCTCATTACCTCGGCGGCCTCGTTCAGGTATTCCTCGATCAGTTCCTCCGGGAAGCCCTTGCGGGAAAGGTAGGCCGCCAGGCCCGCCAGCGTGGAGGGCTTCAGTTCCTTGCCTTTCTTCTCCAGGTATTCCCTGGCGGCCTTGGCCAGTTCCTCCCGGCCGACCGCCCTGATCTTGATGAGCCCCAGCTCGGCCAGACGCTCGGCCGCGGCGCGGCTCTCCTCCGGGGAGAAGCCGCGCCTTATGAGCCGCGCCGTCATTTCTTCCCGGGAGTAATCCCTCACCCCCAGGAGTTCCGCGCCCACTTTCAGGGCGTCTTTGGAGCCTTTCATGGCCTGATTATTTCTTGCCTTCCTTGGCCGGGGCTTCCTGCTCCGGGAGGGAGCCCTTCAGAAGCCCGTACTTCTCGCGGATGAGCCCTTCGATCTTGGCGGCGAACTCGGGGTCGTTCTTAAGGTATTCCTTCACGGCGTCGCGGCCCTGGGCCAGGCGCTGGTCGCCGAAGGAGAACCAGGCGCCGCGCTTCTGGATGATGTCCATGCCCGTGGCCACGTCCACCAGAGTGCCCTCGTAGGAGATGCCCTCGTCGTACATGATGTCGAACTCCGCTTCCTGGAAGGGCGCCGCCACTTTGTTCTTGACGACTTTCACCTTGGCCCTGATGCCGTTGGAGTTGCCGTCGTTGTCCTTAAGGGTGGAGACCCGGCGGATGTCCAGGCGGCAGGAGGAGTAGAATTTCAGGGCGCGGCCGCCGGTGGTGGTCTCGGGGTTNNCCGAACATGATGCCGATCTTCTCCCTTATCTGGTTGATGAAGATGCAGGCGCAGCGGGAGCGGCCGATGATGCTGGTGAGCTTTCTCAGGGCCTGGGACATCAGCCTGGCCTGGAGACCCACGAAGGAGTCGCCTATTTCGCCCTGGATCTCGGCCTTGGGCACGAGCGCCGCCACGGAGTCGATGACCACCACGTCCACCGCGTTGGATCTCACAAGGGTCTCCGCGATGGAAAGCGCGTCCTCGCCGCAGTCGGGCTGGGAAATGAGCAGGCTGTCCAGGTCCACGCCGATCCTTCTGGCGTAGCCGGGATCAACCGCGTGCTCGGCGTCGATGTAGGCCGCCACGCCGCCCATCTTCTGGGCGTTGGCCACCACGCTCAAGGCCAGGGTGGTCTTGCCGCTGGACTCCGGTCCGTAGACTTCCGTGATCCTGCTTCTGGGAATGCCGCCCACGCCCAAAGCCAGATCAAGGGTCAGCGCGCCCGTGGGAATGACCGGGATGTTGGCCACGTGGTTTTCGCCCAGGCGCATGATGGAGCCCTGGCCGAACTGTTTCTCGATCTGGCCGATGGCGGCTTCCAGAGCCTTAAGTTTTTCGTTTTTTTCAGCAGATGCCATAGTGTTTCTCCTGTATGGTATTTTTAAATGATCTCCTCTATCAGGTGCAAGGCGGCCATTATCGTGGAGCGCCTCACGTGCTCCCGGTCGCCCGGGAAAAAATATTTTTTCGCGACGGTCCTGCCCGAGGTCGCCACTCCGATCCAGACCGTGCCCACGGGGTTGCCCGATCCGTCGCTGCCCGGCCCGGCCACCCCGGAAACGGAGACCGCCAGGTCGGTGTCGAAAATTTTCCGCGCGCCTTCCGCCATGCAGGAGACGCACTCCTCGCTCACCGCTCCCTTCAACTCCAGGATCTCCTCCGGGACGCCCAGAAGGTCGCGCTTGATCTCGTTCCTGTAAGCCACCGCGGAGCCCTTGAACCAGGAGGAGCTGCCCGGCACGGAGACGAAGCAGGCCGAGAGCCCGCCGCCCGTGCAGGATTCCGCCGTGGAGATCGTCAGCCCCTGGTACAGCAGGGATTCGCCGATCTTCGCGGCCAGTTCCGATTCCTTTGCCCCGTATATCATCACAGCCTAATCCGTTCCAGCCTCCGCCTGGTTTTCCGTGGGCTCCTGCCAGCTTTCCATGGCCACCTCCACTCCCAGGGAGCGGTCGTCCATGAAGCCGTAGTGCCTGGGCATCCAGCAGCGGGAAACTATGATCTCCAGAAGATTGCGGGTCCTCCGGGGAATGTCCTCGGGGATCTCGTAATCGAAAGTCCGCCAGGCTTTGTCCCCCAGCACCACGGTGTCGAGGTAGGAGCCGTTCACGTACAGGGCCACGGAGACCGGGAAGTGCCGCAGGAAGGGATTCTGCGCTTTCATTTTCATCTTCAGCCCGCTTTTCTTCCCTCCCGCGAACTCGAAATGCGCCTGGTCTTTCGTCCAGGCGAAGATCAGGCCCTCCGGCGTCCTTTCCTTGTTGTGGAAACCGCCTTCCTGCGTCTTTTCCTTCAGCCACCGCACGTGGCTCATGGCCACGCCCAGCTCGCGCCCGTCGCCCTCCACGCCGTAATCGGAAGGCCGCCAGGTCTTCTCGCATTCCAGGCGGAAGGCCGCGCACTGCCCGGTGACCGCCTCGAAGGGCAGGGCGTAGTCCACGGGCACGGTCACGCGGTAGGCCAGCCCTGGAACGCTCATGGTCACGTTGGTGCGGCTCTCGCCGTTTACATAAACGGTCACCCGCTGGGGATCGTTGGTCAGGTCGGGATAGTTGCTGATGAGGTCAAAGCTGGCGTAGTTGTTCATCTTCTTCACGCAGAGATAGCCTTCCTTGCCGCACCAGCGCCAGGGCTTGCTCTGGGCGTGCCAGTTTTCCCAGGAATAGAAGCCCGCCTCGCTCTCCTGCTCGATGGAGGCCTGGCGTCTTTCGGAATTAAGCTCCTTCAGGTTGAGCTCGCGGTAGAACCAAAGGGAGGCGGCGATGACGCAGAAGGCGAAAAGCAGTCCCATGACCCTGGCCTCGGAATGCCAGGTGACGTCCAGGCGCGAGCGGAGGGTCAGGAAGGCGATGACGGTCCCCAGCAGGACGTGCCAGGGGATCGAGACTTCCATGACTTCCTGGTGCACGCCCAGTAAAAGCAGCAGGGCGAAAACTATCAGGGGCACGAAAACGGCCCAGAGCTTGCCCAGCGTCTCCTCGTCCCCGCGGTTCTTGAACCAGGAGGAGGCGAAGGCGAAGAAGATCCCGAAAATGAAAAGCCCCAGGCCCACGCATCCGAAGAGCCCGCTCTCGGCCTTGACCTGCAGGTAAAAATTGCAGGCGTTGTCAGGGGCCCTGAGGTTCTCCTCCTCGTAGCGGGCGAAATTGGGCAGCTCCACCACGAAGCTCCCGATCCCCACCCCGGAGGGCCAGGTCCTTTCGGCCGTCAGCTGGGCGTAGCGGGGGTAGAGCTGGCGCCGGCTGTCGTTGAAGATCCTGGAAATGGTCCCGGCGTTCCGGATGCTCCTGATATCCTTTTTCAGGCGGCGCTGCAGGGCCGGGCTCTTGGTGGTGCCCGTGAGTATCTTGTCCGCCTTGCTGACCAGCGACATGGAGTACATGCCCGCGCCGCACATCAGGAGGGCCAGGGCGAGCAGGACGGTCGCGAGCCTCACCAGGGGGCGGGCCGGCAGCAGCATTTTCGTGTTTATGAAGATTCCCGCCAGAAGCAGGAAGAGCGTCAGCACGATGGCCAGGAAAGCGCTGCGGGAGCCGGAATAATTTATGCCGAAGGCGCAAGCTATAAGCCAGAGGAAGACCAGGACGGGCTTCCAGTAGCCTTTTTTCGGCCGCCAGTCGCTGAAAAAGGCCAGCCCGAAGGAAAAGGCCAGGCCCAGCATCACGCCCAGGGCGTTGGGATCCTGGCAGGTCCCGTTGACCCTTCCCATCCTGACCCAGTAGAAGGAGCGGTTGGCGCAGAACTCTATCATGAAGTGGCGCTGGAAAAACGCCGCGCCCAAAGCGACGGTGCAGCCCGCGGCGAAAGCCAGCCAAAGGTCCTTGACGACTTTCAGGCTGTCCCTCCCCTTCTCCGCCTCCCTGGCGGCCATGCGGTAGGCGAAGGGCACGAGAAGCAGCCCGGCGGCGAGGTGGGAGGCGTTGAAGATGATGTATTTCGCGGCGGTCTCCCTGTCCCAGCCTTTGTCGTTGACCACCTGCCTCAGGAAGTCCCTGTTATAGAAGACCCACTCCGGGCAGTAGCGGCTCAGGCTGGCGTAGATGCCGGCCAGGATCACGCCGAACCAGATGAACCAGCCCAGGGAACCGCAGAAGGGTTCCGGCGAGTCCTTCTCAAAGAGCTCGTGCCAGCAGAGACCGGAAAGGGCCGCCAGCATGAGGAAAATATGCATGGGATGGGTCTTGCCCTCGGTGGCCAGAAGCGGGATCGCCATGAGCCAGGGGGAGACGAACAGCAGCAGCGTGAAAGCGTGTTTCGGCCTCCAGACGGCCAGCGCGAAGACCAGGAGCGCCAGCCCCAGAAGCGGGGGCCAGACCATGATGTTGCCGGGCGCGAAATAGTAGGAGAGCGCCAGCTCCCAGGAGAGAAAAACGGCGCCCAGAAGGAACATGAACACTTTAAAGATTATCCCAATCATATCTTATGATTATAGCATATCTGAAGAGCGGGTCATTTTGCTTCCATAAGTCTCGACAGCTTGGCGTAGATCTTCTTCAAACGGCGCAGCACCGTGGTGGAATGCAGGCCTCTTTTTCCCGCTATGGCGTTCAGGGTCAGGCCGTCGTCGAAATACTCCTCCAGAAGAAGATTCTCCTCCTCGCTGAGTCTTCCCCTGGCGTTTTCCAGCATGGCGTAGGTCTCCTCCCTTTCCGCCAGGAAGGAGGCGGAGGGCTCCCGGAACGCGTCCTCGTACAGCGCGCCGAAAGTTTCCCTGCGCGCTCTGCGCAGGTAGGCGCTGACGATGTCGGAAAAGCGCCGGGACACCGCCTTTGTCAGGGACTGGCCCGGCTCGAAGGAATCCAGGTCCCGGGTGATGAAGCTAAGCATAAGTTCGGAGTAGAAATCCTCGAAATTGTTCTGGCAGCGGAAACGTTTCGCCAAGAAATAGCACAGCGAGCGGTAGCGCCCGGCGAACTCCCGCCAGGCCTTCCCGTCCCGTTTCCTCAATCTTTTGACCAAAGCCGCTTCCTCCCTGGGGGAAAAAGTCTCGAATTCGTTCATGACAGAATAGAGCTCGCCAAAAGATCGGGAAAATTTTAGGAAGAAAAACTTTTTTTGAAAAGTTAAGCGCCGGAATCTAGCGATATGACAAGCGAAGGCGGGAAAAGGACCGGGGGCTTTTTTCCGCGCCCCCCGACGGCCCTTCTCATCTTTCGGCGCGCTTTGCTATAATAAAAAAATAGTTTTATTAACCAAAAAGCCACGCGCAACGCCATGGATATTTCTTTTGTCATCCCTGTCTTCAACGAGGAAGGCGACCTGGAGCAGCTCCACGCCGAGATCAGCGAACAGATGGCCAAGCTCGGCCGCCCCTACGAGATCTTTTTCATCAACGACGGCAG
>DBWD01000105.1:4963-5117 GCA_002308555.1 bacterium UBP3_UBA1247 | reverse complement strand
CAGCCTCGAGATAATCAGGAGGCTGGCCGGCGAGGACGGCCACGTCCACTGCGTTTCCTTCCGCCGCAATTTCGGCAAGTCGGAAGCCCTGGCCGCCGGTTTCAAAAGGGTCAGCGGCAAATACGTCTTCACCATGGACGCCGACCTGCAGGAC
>DBWD01000105.1:304-4937 GCA_002308555.1 bacterium UBP3_UBA1247 | reverse complement strand
GAGGGCTACGACCTGGTCTCCGGCTGGAAGAAGGAAAGGCACGATCCCCTGGAAAAAAGGCTGCCCTCCAAGCTCTTCAACGCCACGGTCTCCTGGATGACCGGCGTCAAGCTCCACGACTTCAACTGCGGTTTCAAGTGCTACACAAAAGAGTGTACCCGGGAGATCGACTGCTACGGCGAGCGCCACCGCTTCATGCCGGCCCTGGCCCACGAAAGGGGCTTCAAGGTGGGCGAGCTGGTGGTCAACCACCGCGCCAGGATCCACGGCAGATCGAAATTCGGACTCGAGCGCTACGCGCGCGGCTTCCTGGATCTTCTGACCGTTTCTTTCCTGGCGGTCTACGCCAGGCGGCCCGCCCACCTGCTGGGCGGACTGGGCTTCGTCTCCCTGGCGCTGGGAACTCTCGCCTTCATCGTCGGGATCTTCCCCTTCCGCTTCAACCATCTCTTCCTTTTCCTGGGCTCCGCGCTGCTGGTCTTCGGCGGCCTGTCCGTTCTCCTCGGACTGTTGGCCGAGCTAATAGTGGCCCGCTCCCGTACGCCCCAGAAAACCATCCACTCCGTCAAGGAAGAATTTTAAAAAAGCATCATGACGACTTTCCTCATCGGGCTCGCGATCCTTATCCTGGGCGGCGCCGTATACGGGCGCTTCATGGAAAAGTTTTTCGGCGCGGACGACCGCCCCACGCCGGCTGTGAAATACAATGACGGCGCGGACTACGTTCCCATGCCCACCTGGAAGAACTGCCTCATCCATCTTCTCAACATCGCCGGCACCGGGCCGGTCCTGGGCCCCATCCAGGGCATTCTCTTCGGACCCGTGGTCTTCATAACCATTCCCCTGGGCTGCGTGCTGGCGGGCGCCGTGCACGACTTCATGATCGGCATGATCTCCTTGCGTAACGACGGCGCCCAGATGCAGGAGCTGGTCAGGCGCTACCTGGGCAAACAGGTGGCCTATCTCTTCAACGTCTTCATCTGCGTCATGGCGCTCCTGGTGGTGGTGGCCTTCACCTACTCCCCCGGCGACATCTTCGTCATCAGCTTCATGAAGCAGCAGGCTACCGTGACCAATCCCTGGACCTGGGCCGCCTACGGGCTTGTCTTCGTCTACTATCTGCTGGCCACCTACATGCCTATCGACAAGCTGATCGGCAGAGTGTACCCCGTGATCGGCAGCCTCTTCATCATTTCCGCGGTCATCATCTTCGTTCTGATCTTCACCGACCGCCTGCCTTTGCAGAACCTGACCCTGGAGAACTGGCGGGGCTTGAAGCCCAACATGATCCCCCTCTTCTTCGTGACCGTGGCCTGCGGCATCGCCTCGGGCTTCCACTCCACCCAGGCGACTTTGATCGCCCGCTCCGTCACCCATGAGAAGTGCGGCCGCAAGGTCTTCTTCAACATGATGCTGGTGGAGGGCTTCATCGCCATGATCTGGGCGGCGGTGGCCATGGGCGTCATGGGCAAATACGGGCTTTCCAACGCCGGCAACGCCAACAGGACTCTCGTGGAGATCGTGAACACGCTGGTGGGCACCAAGGCCGGCATCATCGTCATGGCGGGCTTCATCGTGCTGCCCATCACCACCGGCGGCACCACCATGCGCATCCTGAGGATCATGCTGGGCGAGCTGCTGAAAGTTAAGAACGAGAACAAGCTCGGCAAGCTCCTTCTGGGCGTTGCCATCGTGGTGGCTTCCCTCTCGCTTCTTCTGCTGGTGAAATTCCAGCCCGACGGCTTCGCCATCATCTGGCGCTACTTCGCCTGGTCCAACCAGGTGCTGGTGGTCTTCACCCTGGCGGTGGCCACCGCCTGGTGCGTCATGAACAACAGGACCATCCTGCTGACCGTGGTTCCCGGCGCCTTCTATCTTTTCGTGGTCTCGAGCTTCATTCTGAACGCCAAGGTCGGCTTCAACCTTTCCTGGGATCTCAGCTATCTGATCTCCGGCGTGCTGTCGCTGGCCTTCATCGGCTTCTTCAGTTACAAAAAACATACTTTCAAAGCGGTGGAATAAAACATGATCACTTTTCTCATCGGTCTCGCCATCCTCGGCCTGGGCGGCCTTTCCTACGGTCTTTTCCTTGAGCGCTTCTTCGGCGTCAGCGACAGGCCCACTCCCGCCATGACCAAATCCGACGGCGTGGACTACGTTCCCATGGCCAGCTGGCGCAACGGTCTCATCCATCTTCTCAACATCGCGGGCACCGGCCCCATCCTGGGACCCATCCAGGGCATCCTCTTCGGGCCCCTGGCCTTCGTGACCATTCCCC
This sequence comes from bacterium UBP3_UBA1247, assembly GCA_002308555.1. The sequence continues at coordinate 2,659 of DBWD01000105.1, read as the reverse complement.
TGGGCTGCATCCTGGCGGGCGCGGTCCAGGACTACATGGTGGGCATGATCTCCATCAGGAACGACGGCGAGCAGATCCAGAGTTTGGTGAAGCGCTACCTCGGCAAGCAGGTGGCCCTCTACTTCGGCATCTTCGTCTTCCTGGCGGTGCTGCTGTTCGGCGTGACCTGCGTCTACACTCCCGGCGACATCTTCGTGAAAGGCGTGCTCAGGCAGAGCACCGCCATGAGCAATCCCTGGCTGTGGGTCATATACGCCGTGATCTTCATCTATTACCTGATTGCCACCCTGCTCCCCATCGACAAGATCATCGGCAAGGTCTACCCCTACATCGGGGCTTTCTTCATCTTCACGGCGCTCCTGCTCTTCTTCTACATCTTCCTGAAGAAGCTGCCCCTGGAGGAGCTCAGTCTCTCCAACTGGAAGGGCCTCAAGCCTAATTTCTTCCCGCTCTTCTTCGTCACCGTGGCCTGCGGCATAGCCTCGGGCTTCCACGCCACCCAGGCCACCATCATCTCCAGGACGCTGCGCTCTGAAAAGAAAGGCCGCTTCGTCTTCTACAACATGATGCTGGTGGAGGGCTTCATCGCCATGATCTGGGCGGCGGTCACCATGGGCGTCATGAAGCTCTACGGCATCGACACCGCAGGAGGCGCCACGGGCATGCTGGCCGAGATCATCGACAACGTTCTCAAGGTCTTCGACATCGGCAACGCCTCACCCCACGACGACCTTGTCCACATCGTCGGCACGCTCTTCACCAACGGCATCGACATCATCGTCATCCTGGGCGTCATCGTCCTGCCCATCACCAGCGGCGACACGGCGCTCCGGGGCTGCCGCCTGATGGCCGGAGAGATGCTGGGCATCGACCAGAGCAAGCCCGCGAACCGCCTGCTCCTGGGCGCCGCCATCTTTACGCTGACCGCCATTCTCCTGATCGTCGCCAAATTCAGCAACAGCGGCTTCCAGCTTCTCTGGCGCTACTTTGCCTGGGCCAACCAGACCATCGTGGCCTTCTCTCTGGCGGTGGCCACCGCCTGGTGCGTCAAGGAAGGCAAGGCCATCTGGGTCACGGTTTTGCCCGGCGCCTTTTACCTGGCCGTCACCTCCTCCTTCATACTGAACGCCAAGATAGGCTTCAACCTGCACTGGCCCGTGGCCTACATCATCGCCGCGGTCCTCGCTTTGGCCTATGTTCTCTACTTCGTCAATCTGAAGAAAAAAGCCTCCCAATGAACGCCAAGGAAAAAGTTCTGAACTTCCTCGAGAAGCGCGGCGCCGTCCTTATCTTCGCGGCGGCCTCGCTGCTTTTCCTTTTCCTGAGGTTCAAGCTTTTCTTCAAGTACGGCCTTTCCCAGGACGAGGTGCTGATCATCTCCCAGATCAGGACCTGGGATCCCCTGAAGATCTGGCACTACTACGGCTTCGGGGGCCAGGGCTTTTTCCTGCAGCATTACATCTTCTACGTTCTTTCCCTGGGCGGCGTTTTCGCCAGCGTGACCTACTTAAGGCTCATCTGCCTCGCGGAATCCTTCCTGGGCTTCTTTCTGCTCTACAAATTCGCGAAAAAATATTTCGGGATATTCGCCTGCCTGGCCGCCCTGGCGGTCTACGCCGTCAGTCCCTACCAGATAATCTACACCCTCTACATCCGCTTCTACGCGCTAGTGATGACGCTGGTCATCGCGGAGTGCTATTTCTACTTCGAGGCGCTGGAAAAGGAGGATTGGAAGAAGCTCTGGCTGCCGGCGCTCTTCGCTGCTCTCGCTTACTGCACGCACCAATTCAGCGTCTTCATCCAGCCGGTCTTTCTTATTCACTTCCTGATCTTCTGCCTTGCCCGCCGCCCGAACAAGGCCAACGCGAAATGGCTCATTTGGGGCGTCCTGACGCTGGCTTTCATAGCGGTCCTGGCGTTCTGCGCTCCCGCCTTGGCAAAGAAGACCGGACTTGTTTTCGGCGCCCGGGACGCCTGGCTGCCTGTGAAACTTGGCCTGGCCTCCCAGAGGCTGCAGTTCTTTTTCTGGAACGACGCCCTGCCCCTGCGCGTCTGCTCCCTGGTCTTCCTCTGGATAAGCATAGGGCTGGCCGTGACAGCCAGGATCGCCAAAAGGGAAAAAATGCTGCCGGAGATCTTCCTGGCCCTCGGCATCGTCGTCCCCTACCTTTTCCTGAGCCACCTTCATTTCGCGCATTTCTTCGACAAGCGCTACCTGGCCTTCTGGTTTCCCGTCTGGGTCCTGGCCTGGTCGGTATGGCTGGAGTTCCCGGCCTACGTCCTGGGCAACCTGAGAGTCCTGGAGGGCAAGGCGGGCCTGCGCGGCCTCTGTCTCTCCGTCTTCTTCCTGGTCTG
>DBWD01000105.1:0-134 GCA_002308555.1 bacterium UBP3_UBA1247 | reverse complement strand
TATTTCGACGTGCTGGACCACAAGGGCGGCGCCTATCTCGATCTCATGACGGTCATGCGCAAGGGCGCGGCCTATGAAAAAATGGACGAGTCCGCCGTGGTCTGGTCTCAGACCGCCAAGAGGCTCAAAAAGCC
>DBWD01000132.1:874-5270 GCA_002308555.1 bacterium UBP3_UBA1247 | reverse complement strand
AAGCCCGAGCCCAAGAAGGCCCCCGCGAAGAAAGCCCCGGCGAAGAAGCCGGCGGTGAAGAAGCCCGAGCCCAAGAAGGCTCCCGCCAAGAAAGCCCCCGTCAAGAAAGAAGCGCCCAAGAGCGCTCCGAAAAAGGCGGAAAAGCCGGCCGCGAAAGCCCCGGCGAAGCCCGTTAAGAAGCCGGCCGCGAAAGCCCCGGTAAAGAAAGAGCCCGTAAAACCCGCCAAGCCGGCCCCCAAGCAGAAACCCACCGAGGAAGAAAAGAAGGCCGCCGCCCGCCGTCTGGCTGAGCTGAAGCAGACCGGCGGAAAGAAACGCCAGTTCGACGACGACGACGAAGGCGAGGCCGTATACAGCCCCGTTTTGGTCGCCAGCCTGGTCAGCCAGCTGAGCGAGATGTGCGAGGAAGACGAGAACGGCGTGAAGTTCGTGACCCTGACCCAGTTCACCACGGTGGCTCCCGAAGACATCAGGATGGACGACCTCGAGAACCTGCAGAACCGCGTGGTGGAAGGCCTGAAACGCCTTGGCATCGAGTTCAAGGACGACGAGGACCTGGATGACGAGAACTTCGACAAGCTGGCCGAAGGCGGCAGCGACGACCCGGTCAAGACTTACCTGCGCCAGATGGGCAAGACCAAGCTTCTCACCAAGCAGCAGGAGCAGGAAATGGCCAAGACCATCCGCGACGCGGAACGCCAGATCAAGGAGATCGTGGGCGGCTTCGGCAACCTGCCCACCCGCGTTCTGGAACTGTGCAACAGCCTGCTGGGCGCCAGCGAGCGTTTCGACCACATCGTTTCCGAGGACGAGCGCAAGAATTCCGGCAGCCGCGACAACTACGTCAAGAACATGCGCCCCATCCGCCGCGAGATCAGGTCCCTCGACCTCTTCATGCGCCAGACTTACATGCGCATGATCTGCGCCAGAAGGGACGGCCGCAAGGAAGAGTCCGAGAAGTACGGCGAGCAGCTGCGCCGCGACCACGCCGTCATGAGCGAGCTTATCGCCAAGCTGCACTTCAAGCACAGCATGGTGGAGACCTTCGCGGAGGACGTGCTTAAGATCGCCAACTCCATCGAGGAGACCAAGAAGACCATCGCCGACCTGAAGGAAGCCAACCGCCAGGAAACGGAGAAAGAGACGAAGGAGCGCAACAAGCGCCGCATCGCCCAGGAAGAGCAGAAGATCCAGATCCAGGAATTCGAGTGCCGGATGCCCGTGAAGGATATCCTCTCCAAGGCCGACCAGCTTGCCAAGTGGACCGAGAAGGCCCGCCAGGAAAAGAACAAGATGGTGCTTGCCAACCTGCGCCTGGTGGTCAGCATCGCGAAGAAATACATGAACCACGGACTGGACTTCCTGGACCTCATCCAGGAAGGCAACACGGGCCTTATGAAGGCCGTGGACAAGTTCGACCATGAGCGCAGCTTCAAGTTCTCCACCTACGCCACCTGGTGGATCAGGCAGTCCATCACCCGCGCCATCGCGGACCACGCCAGGACCATCCGCATCCCGGTGCACATGATCGAGACGATCAACAAGATGCGCCGCGCCACCAAGACGCTGGTCCAGCAGACCGGCTCCGAGCCTTCCCCGGACGAGATCTCCGCCAACATCGGCGTGCCCGTCCAGAAGGTCCAGAACATCATCAGGATGTCCCAGCAGCCCATCTCGCTGCAGACCCCCGTGGGCGAAGGCAACGACAGCACCTTCGGCGACTTCATCGAGGACAAGAGCGCGGAGAATCCCATCCACGCCGCCAACAGCAAGCTCCTCAACGAGAAGATCACCGAGGCCCTGAGCCAGCTCAGCGACAGGGAAAGGAAGGTCATCATCCTGCGCTTCGGCCTGCTGGAGAAATACGGTCCCCCGAAAACTCTGGAGGAAGTCGGCAAAGTCTTCGCGGTCACCCGCGAACGCGTCCGCCAGATCGAGTCCAAGGCTCTCAAGAAACTGAAAGCCCCTCTGCGCAGCGAGATCCTCGTAGCCTTCTACGACGAGATGGAGTAAGCGGATGGAAGACAGGCTTACGCATCTGCAGGAGCTGGAAAGCGAAAGCATCCACATCATCCGGGAAGTGGCGGCGGAGTTCGCCAACCCGGTGATGCTTTACTCTATCGGAAAGGATTCTTCCGTTATGGTAAGGCTGGCCCAGAAAGCTTTCTATCCCGCACCCATTCCCTTCCCCCTGCTGCACGTGGACACCAGCTTCAAGTTCCACGACATGTACGCCTTCAGGGACAAGTTCTGCAAGGACATCGGCGCGGAGCTTAGGATCTACCGCAACGAAGAATCCATCGCCGCCGGCGCGAATCCTTTCTCCCTGGGCACCCAGAAGTGCTGCCAGCTTCTCAAGACCACGGCCCTGCTGGACGCCCTTAAGCTCGGCAAGTACGACGCGGCCTTCGGCGGCGCCAGAAGGGACGAGGAAAAATCCCGCGCCAAGGAAAGGATATTCTCCTTCCGCGACGAGGCGGGACAGTGGGAGCCCAAGAACCAGCGCCCGGAGCTTTGGAACCTCTACAACGCCAAGATAAACAAGGGGGAGTCCATCAGGGTCTTCCCCTTGTCCAACTGGACGGAACTGGACGTCTGGCAGTACATCTACAAGGAGAACATCCCCATCGTGCCAATGTATTTCGCCAAGGAACGCGAGATGGTGGTCAGGGACGACATGCTCATTCCCCTGGACGGGCCCATTCCCCTCAAGAAAGGAGAGAAGCCCGAGAAGGTCATGTGCCGTTTCCGCACGCTGGGCTGCTATCCCTGCACGGGCGCCATCCGCTCCACGGCCAAGACGGTCCCTGAGATCATCGAGGAGATGATGGTGGTGACCATTTCCGAAAGGTCCACCCGCATCATCGACCACGACACGGAAGGCTCCATGGAGATCAAGAAAAGAGAAGGTTATTTCTAATATGACGAAAAACAAAACCATAGAAGCGTTCCTGAAGGAAAACGAGCAGAAGGAACTTCTGCGCTTTTCCTCGGCCGGCAGCGTGGACGACGGAAAGTCCACGATGCTGGGGCATCTTCTGCACGACGCCAAGGGCGTCTACGAGGACCAGCTGGCCAGCATCAAGAACGCCTCGAAACAAATGGCCAAGGGCGAGATAGACTACGCCCTCTTCACGGACGGCCTGAAGGCGGAAAGGGAGCAGGGCATCACCATCGACGTGGCCTACCGCTACTTCTCCACCCCGAAAAGGAAGTTCATCGTGGCGGACACGCCGGGCCATGAGCAGTATACCCGCAACATGGCCACCGGCGCCTCCACGGCGCAGCTGGCGGTCATTCTAATAGACGCCCGGCTGGGCGTCCTGACGCAGTCCAAAAGGCACCTTTTCATCTCGTCCCTGATGGGGATCCCCCACATCATCGTGGCGGTCAACAAAATGGACCTGGTGGATTACAGCGAGAAAGTTTTCGCGAAGATCAAGAAGGAATTCACGGCCTTCGCCAGGAAACTGAGCATCAAGGACCTCAGGTTCGTGCCCATCAGCGCGCTGGTGGGCGACAACGTGGCCGCCAGAGACAGCGAGCACATGCCCTGGTACAAGGGCGAAAGCCTGCTGGAGTTGCTGGAGAACATTTACATCGGCAGCGACAACAACACGGTGGACCTGCGCTATCCCGTGCAGTACGTCCTGAGGCCGAACCTGGATTTCCGCGGCTTCTGCGGCCAGGTGGCCTCCGGCGTCCTCAAGAAAGGCGACGAAGTGATCGCCCTGCCTTCCGGCAAAAGGAGCCGCGTGAAATCCATCGTCACCATGGACGGCGACCTGGAGCGCGCCCTGCCCAAGCAGTCCGTCACCGTGACGCTGGAGGACGAGATCGACATCAGCCGCGGGGACATGCTGGTCAGGCCCAACAATCTGCCGCAGATAAGCAGGCACATCGAGGCGACGCTTATCTGGATGAGCGAGCAGCCCATGGATCCCAAGGGCGGCTACTTCATCAAGCAGACCACCATGGTCTCCCGCTGCCGCATCGACGAATTGCGCTACAAGATAGACGTCAACACCCTGCACAGGCAGAAAGCCGATCATCTGGAGCTGAACGAAATCGGCCGCGTCTCCATCGTTTCCAACCGGAAGCTGATGTTCGACCCCTTCGAGCAGAACCGGGCCACCGGCTCCTTCATCCTTATTGACGCCATCACCAACAACACGGTGGGCGCCGGCATGATCATCAGGCGCGAGAGCGCCGACGACGCGCCGAATCTGAACGACAAGAACTGCGACGAACGCCTGAGACGCCATCCCGACGCCGTGGGCGCCGCGGAAAGATCAGAGCGCCTGGGCCAGAAAGCCCAGACCATCTGGATCACCGGTCTGGTGGCCTCCGGCAAGTCCGACCTGGCCTACGCCCTGGAAAAGGAGATCTTCGAGAA
>DBWD01000132.1:180-819 GCA_002308555.1 bacterium UBP3_UBA1247 | reverse complement strand
TTCACGGCCTGCGACAAGGCCGAGCACATCCGGCGCGTGGCGGAAGCCGCCAAGCTGCTGAACGAGGCGGGCGTCACGGCCATCTGCGCCTTCGTTTCGCCCTTCAGGAAAGCCCGCGCCCAGGCCGCCGAGATCATTGGCAAGGAGCGCTTCAAGGAGATCTTCGTGGACGCTTCGCTTGACTACTGCGCCAAGCATGACGACAAGGATCTCTACAAGGGCGCGGAGGAGGGCAGCGTGAAGGGCCTGGCGGGCGTCAACGCCCCCTACGAGGCGCCCAAGGCGCCCTGGGAGACCTTCAGCCCCGAAACCGAGGGCAAGGAAGCCTGCGCCTTCCGGATCCTGGAAAAACTGCGCAAAGAAGGAAAAATCTAACATGACGAAAAAGATCATCTTGACGGGCGACCGTCCCACGGGCAAGCTGCACATCGGCCATTACGTGGGCAGCCTGCGCCGCAGAGTGGAGCTGCAAAACTCCGGCGAATACGAGGAAATATACATCATGATCGCGGACGCCCAGGCGCTGACCGACAACGCCGAGCATCCCGAGAAGGTCCGAGAGAACGTTCTCAACGTGGCGCTGGACTATCTCTCCTGCGGCATCGACCCCAAAATCTCCAACATCTTCATCCAGTCCCA
>DBWD01000132.1:0-123 GCA_002308555.1 bacterium UBP3_UBA1247 | reverse complement strand
AGCGAGGCCTGGCTGAAGCGCAACCCCACCCTCAAGGCGGAAATAAAGATGCGAGGCTTCGAGGAGAGCATCCCCATCGGCTTCCTGACCTATCCCGTCAGCCAGGCCGCGGACATCACGGCC
>DBWD01000024.1:7536-8635 GCA_002308555.1 bacterium UBP3_UBA1247 | reverse complement strand
CGCCTCCAGGCTTTGAGAAGCGACCTTAAGTTCACGGACGGCGGCGCCCTCACGGCGCTTGTCCGCATGTACAAGGACAAGGGCGAGCAGGCGAAAATGCGCGCCTCCTCCCTGCAGAACGACGACGTCATGGGCGAACTCATCGAGTTGGCCAAGACCCGCGTCTCCGAAAAGGAACTGGCGGAAAAACTCCTGCCCATGTTCCTGAAGAGGGGAGCCTCGGGCTTCTCCTTCGACCCCATCACGGGCTACGGCCCCCACGCCGCGGAGCCGCACCACGATCCCACCGACACCCTGCCCAAGGAAGGCGACTGCCTGGTTCTCGACATCGGCGGCGTCCTCGACGGCTACTGCTCCGACATGACCAGGACGGTCTTCATAGGCGAGCCCAGCCCCGAGATGCGCAAGATCTACGAGATCGTGAAAGGCGCCCAGCAGGCGGCCCTCGATTTCATCAAGCCCGGTGTGCTGCTTAAGGACATCGACACCGTCGCCCGGGACTACATCGAGAAAGCCGGCTACGGCCAGTACTTCACCCACCGCCTGGGCCACGGCATCGGCATGGAAGTGCACGAGGAGCCTTCCATCGGTCTTCCCAACGGACTGCACGCCGAAGTCGGCATGTGCTTCTCCGTGGAGCCCGGCATCTATCTCCCGGAAGAGGGCATCGGCGTCCGCATTGAGGACATCGTCTGCATTACAGAGACCGGCTGTGAGGTCCTGAACGAGTCTCCGAAGGACCTGATCGTCGTNNATGATAACCGACGAGGGAGTCGAGCTTCTGAATCACTTCCCCAAAGATCTTATCGTGATCTGATGAAAAAGGCCACTCTCATAACGGTGGCCTTTTTGATTTTGGCCGCCGCCCTCATCCTTTTCGCCAAGAAGAAAAAAGACGAATGGATCGAGGANNNNAAGCGCTTCCAGATGGCCACCGTGACGAAGATCGTCATCCCCAGGACCAATGAGAGCGCCTCCGCGCTGGCGGAAGCCTTCGCGGCCATCGACGAAGTGGAGCGGGCCGCCAGCCGCTTTATACCGGAAAGCGAGATCAACAAATTAAGCGACGGGCGGTGGCACAAACTCTCGCCCGTGCTTC
>DBWD01000024.1:7098-7452 GCA_002308555.1 bacterium UBP3_UBA1247 | reverse complement strand
AAAAGAACCGACGGCGGAAGAGATAGGGGAGGCGCTGCGTTATACGGGCCTGGACAAGGTGGAGACTTCCAACGGCTTCATCCGCCTCCCCTTCGGCATGAGACTGGACTTCAATTCCCTGGCGGCGGGCTACGCCGCGGACCGCGCGGCGGCGGTCCTGAAAAAGCGCGGCTTTAAGAAATTCCTGGTGGACGCCGGCGGCGAGATCGTCTGCGCCTCCGACGGGAAGAAGATCTGGGAGATAGGCATAAAAGACCCGGAAAAAGATTCCTCGGGCTACATGGTGCTGCTGTGGAACGGCGCCGTCTCCACCTCGGGAAGCTACGCGAACTTCTATAAAAGCGGCTCCAACTC
>DBWD01000024.1:5621-7051 GCA_002308555.1 bacterium UBP3_UBA1247 | reverse complement strand
CGGAGACGGGATTACGGCCGACGGCTGGTCCACCATGCTATTCTGCCTGCCGACCGAGGAAGGCAAAGCTCTGGCCGAAAAATATGAAGAGCCCGCGGCCTTGTTCCTCGAGAAAAGTCCGGATCTGAAGGAAGGCGAACTCCGCGTGAAAAGTTTTCGGGGAAAAATAGGCTCCCATTTCAGCTGGAAGGACGACGGCCGGCTGAAAACCACCCGGACCGGCCGATGGTACGGCCAACGGGATCTGCTCGAGATCAATACAGGCCGGGAATAAAGACCCGCGCGGGCTTATTTGCCCCGGGTGACGCCGTCGGCCAGGTCTGATCCGGCCTTGGCTTTCTCGATGAAAGCCAGTATGAGTTCCACCGCGCCATCCACGCCGACTTTGCCGGTGTTTATCACGAGGTCGTAGCCCTCGGCGGCGCCCCAAAGGGAGCCGGTGTAGTGCCGGTAAAATTTCGCCCGGGCCTCGTCCATTTTCACCAGGAGCTTGCGCATGTCCTCAGGAGTGACGCCGGAACCTTCCGGCAGCATGGCCATTTTCCTGCGCGCCCGGTCCTCCAGGGGCGCGGTCAGGAAGACTTTGACGGTCTCCCGGCGCTTGGCCAGGATGTAGTTGGCGGCCCGGCCCACGATGACGCACTTTCCGGTCTCCGCGGCTTTCAGGATCAGCCTGGTCTGGGCGGCGAAGACGGTGTCGGGAGTCAGGGGAGGGTCGATCTGGTCGTAATTCTTGGCCTGGGCCAGGCGCGACCAGAAGCCGCCGGGGGCCTTTTCGTCGTGGCGCTCCACTTCGCTGGGATTGTCGTCGCCCTCCTGGGCGACCATTTCCAGAAGATTGTTGTCGTAAAGGGCGAAGCCCAGTTTTTCGCAAAGTTTTTCGGCCACCTGGTGGCCGCCGCTGCCGTTCTGCCGGCCTATGGTTATGACTAACGACATGCTTTCTCCTCCCCAGCCCCCTTTAAAGCGCGAAGGCGTTTTCCTTGAGATTCTTGACGTAAGTTTCTATAACTTCCACCGCGCCTTCCACGCCGATCTTCCCGGTGTTGACGTTCAGGTCGAAGTCGGGCCCGGGCCCCCAGTTCATCCCGGTGTAATAGCTGTAGAACTTCGCCCTGGTCTTGTCCGCGGCGATCAACTTTTTCTCCATTTCCGCGAAGGAGCATTTCTCCTCGGGAGGCAGCAGGGCCAGCTTGCGCTCCACCCTGTCCTTCAAGGGGGCGTAAACGAAAACGTCCACGGTGGGGACGTCCCTCAGGACGTAATTGGAGGCGCGGCCGACTATGACGCAGCCGCCCTGCCCGGCGACGCTCTTTATCGTCTCCGCCTGTTCCTGGAAAAGGTTGTCCGGAAGAACGGTGGGCGCGCTTATTCCGCCCATGGGGACCCCCAGGGCGAAGGAGGCCCACAGGCCCGGGGCGCGCTCCTCT
>DBWD01000024.1:0-5589 GCA_002308555.1 bacterium UBP3_UBA1247 | reverse complement strand
AGATTGTTGTCGTAGAAAGCGATGTTCAGATCTTTCGCCAGGCGTTTGCCGATCTCGCGGCCGCCGCTGCCGTTCTGCCTTCCGATGGTTATGATAAGAGACATATTCCCGCTCCCGTAAAGATTATAGTTCGCTTTTCTTCATTATTTTACCATTATTCCGCGAGTTTAAGAAGGACGCTTCCCGGCTTCCGCGCGGGCGGAAGACTGAAAAGAGATTATTTGGTAAAATTTAAGCATATTGTTTAACATCGCTTTATAATCCAACCATCGCGGGAGGGCGCCACCATGTCTGACACTTACACCAAAACCACCACCACTTCGCTGGGCTCCAGGCTCGGCTCGTCCTGCATCGGAGTGATCGTCGGCATCATCCTTTTCTTCGCGGCTTTCCCCCTGATCTTCTGGAACGAGGGGCGGGCCATCAACAGGACCAAGACCCTGAACGAGGGCCAGGAGGTCTGTGTCACCGTCGATCCGGCCGCCCCGGAGGGCGGGCTGGAAGGCAAGCTGGTCAACTTCGCCGGCCAGGTGAAGACCGGGGAGACGCTTTCCGACCCGCTTTTCGGGCAGAGCGTTTCCAACGCCCTGCAATTCGCCAGGAAGGTCGAGATGTACCAGTGGGTGGAGCATCAGAAATCCGAGACCAAAAAGAAGACCGGCGGCTCCACCGAGACTACCACCACCTACACTTACAAGAAGGAATGGGTCGACCATCCCGTGGACTCCTCCTCCTTCGAGAAGCCCGAGGGCCACGAGAATCCCGCGGAATGGCCTGTCAGCGGCGAAAATTGGCAGGTTGGCTCGGCCAGCATCGGCGTGTTCGAGTTGAGCGACGATCAGATCAAGCAAGCCGGCTCGGAACAGCCTTACAAGCCTTTCGTGACCAACAATATTCCGCTGCCCCAGGGATTGGACGGCTCCTACTCGAAGATCCAGGAAGGCTTCTACCGCGCCTCCTCCGAAGGCGCCAGCGTCGGCTCCCCGAAGGTCGGCGACCTCAAGATCTCCTTCGAGGTGACCCCGGTCTGCGCGGTCAGTTTTGCCGGCGCCAAAGTCGGGAACCAGATCAAGCGCTACCAGACCAAGTTCGGCGAGCTTCTGCTGCAGTACGACGGCGAACTGAACAAGGAGCAGATCTTCGCCCACGCCCACAGGGACAACACGATCCTGACCTGGCTCCTGAGGATCGCCGGGCTTCTGATGTTCTTCTTCGGCCTGAAGCTGCTGGTCGGCCCGCTGAACGTCCTGGCGGACATCATCCCCTTCATCGGGAACATCTGCGACTTCATCACGGGCGCCGCGGCCTTCCTGGTCGCCCTGGTGCTGACGCTGTTGACGGTGGCTGTCGCCTGGATCGTGGTGCGGCCCGTTTTGGGCATAATCCTGATCGTGATCGCTGTGGCGCTGATAGTTTGGATCAAGGTAAGTTCCAAAAAGCAGCCCGCGGCCCAGCCGCAACAGTAAGTTTCCATGAAACGCCTGTTCCTCGTTTTGCTTGTCATTCTGGCGGCGCTCCTCATAGGCTTCTGGCTGGGCGCCCGCCGGAACGCTTCCGCGCTTTCCCTTGAACGCGCCCCTTTGGACGCGGGCAGGGAGGCGGAGAAGCTTTTCAACAGGAAGCGGGGCAAAGCCCTGAACGCCGCGGAACCCAGGCGGGAGATCCCCGCCGCGGCTGACGCGGGGGAAAAGGAAACGCGCCCGCCCGCGGCGCAAACGGACAAAAGCGCCGGCTCCTATCTGGAAGGGGAATTGATCCTGCGGCCCAAGGAAGGCGTTTCCATGGCGCAGCTCATCGCCTTCCTGAAGGAAAGGGGCGTGGCGGTGGTCGGGGACATTCCCGAGCTGGGCCTCATCAGGGTGGTCCTGCCGGATGACATGAGCGTTCCCCAGGCGGAAAAATTCCTGAAAGGAAAAGAGGAGGTGGCGGACACCGTGAGGAACGCCCCGGTCTTCCTGGAGCCCCTGCCGGACAACAGGACCGCCGCCCGGGGGACGGCGGTGGGCAGCTCGGCCCTCAACATGATCTCCGCCCTGGAGAGCGAAACTTTCCGGAACGGCGCCGGGATCCTGGTGGCGGTCCTTGACACGGGGGTGGACGTTGACCATCCCTGCCTCCGCGGCCAGACCGTCGCGGGCTACGATTTCGTCAACGACATGGCTTACCAGAAAGACCTGAACGGCCACGGCACGGCCTGCGCTTCCCTGATCGCCGGCCTGGGCGGGGAAAACATCGCCGGGGCGGCGCCCAAGGCGAAGATCCTGCCGGTGAAAGTCATGGACGACCAGGGGAAAAGCGACGGCTTTTCCGTGGCCCAAGGTATCGTTTACGCGGTCCAGAAAGGCGCCAACATCATCAACCTCAGCCTGGGCACCACCTCGGAGACCAATCTTCTGGACGAGGCCCTGAATTACGCCATGGACCACAACTGCCTGGTGGTGGCGGCCTCCGGCAACGAGGGCAAGGAAGGGGAGAATTACCCCGCCAGCCTGGACGGCGTGCTCTGCGTGGGCGCGGTGGACGGCGGGAAATGGAAAGCCTCCTTTTCCAACTACGGCCCGAAGGTCGACCTGGCGGCGCCGGGCGTCCTGGTGGCGGCGGCCGCGCCGGGGGCCGCGACGGTCCTCATGAGCGGCACCAGCAGCGCGGCGCCCATCGTCTCCGGGGCGGCCGCCAGCCTCTGGTCGGAGAACCCCAACTGGAGCGCCGAGGCGGTGGCGGAAAAACTGATGGCGGAGGCGGACGACCTGGGCTCCCCCGGGGCGGACGACTGGTACGGCAGCGGGCTGGTCNNACCTTCACCGGGCCAGAAGGAAAACGAAGGAAAACGACATGGCCCTGACTTCCCTTTATTTTGATCCGCCGGAGCTGGTGCAGGGCAAAAGCACCACCATGGTGGCGGTCTTCCAGAACCAGGGGACGGAGCGCGTTTCCGACGGTTCTGCTATCATTAAGGTGGATTCGCAAGCCAGGGAGATCTCCCTGCCCGACCTGGAGCCCGGAGCGTCCTGCGAAGTCAGGGAAAACATAACGCTGCCGGAGGGCCGGGCCAAAAGGGAAATGTACCTGGAAGTGAAAGCGGAGACGAAAAAAGCGGAGGCCCGCTACGACAACAACGGGCAGCGGATAGTAATCAGCGAAAGGAAATAAGCGAACATGAGAATTCTTTTAGCGGGCGCGAACGGCATGCTGGCGCGGGCCGTCAAACGGACCTTGTCCGGCGAGCACAAGCTTTTCCTCACGGACGTGGGGGAGATGAACATTCTGAAGAAAGAGGAGATCGGGAAGGTCTGCGACCTCGCGCGGCCTGAGCTGATCCTGAACTGCGCGGCCTACACCGCCGTGGACAAGGCGGAGGAGGACGAGGCTTTCGCCAGGAAGCTGAACGCCGAGGGCCCCCGCAACCTCGCCGAAGAGTGCGCCCAAAGGGGCATTCCCCTGGTGCACATCAGCACGGACTTCGTCTTCTTCGGCGACGGCAGCCATCCCATGAAGGAGGACGATCCCACGGCGCCCAGGGGCGTCTACGCCGTCACCAAGAGGGAAGGCGAGCTGGAGATCGAAAAGAGCGGCTGCGAATATCTCATCGTGAGAACGGCCTGGCTCTACGGCAAGGGCGGCAAGAATTTCCCCGACACCATGATCAAGCTGGCCAGGGAAAGGGATCTTCTGACGGTGGTCTCCGACCAGGTCGGCTCCCCGACCTACGCCGCGGATCTGGCGGAAGCGCTGGCGAACCTTATCAGGATCGGGGCCCGGGGCTATTTCCACTTCACCAACCGGGGCGGCATAAGCTGGTACGATTTCGCCTGCGGAGCCATCGAGGAAGCTAAGAATTTCGGCATCCTCCCCAAGGACAAGCCCGTTACCGTGAAGCCTGTGGGGACCAAGGATTTTCCGCGCCCGGCGCCCAGGCCGAGCTATTCCGTGCTTTCCCTGGAGAAGTACGAGCGGGCCACCGGCAAGACTCCCCCGGAATGGAGAGAGGCCCTGAAACGCTACCTTAAGGAATCATGAACAGTTTTTTGGTAAAATTAACGAAAATGTGTTAATTGATCCAAAAAGGAGGAAATTTTATGAACCCCCGCGTTATCTTATCTTTGCTTCTGGTCTGCGGCCTCGTTCTGGCCGGCTGCCAGAAAGATTCGTCCTCAGAGGGTGAGGAAAAAGCCCTTGCCATGGCGGTGAGAAGCCTGGAAGGCAAACTGGAGAGAATGGAAAAACGTCTCGCCGATCTCGAGAAGAAAGGCGCCGCGCCCAAGGCCGCCCAGGCGGTCTCCGTGGACAGCGGCGCGGTGGACGACATCCTGGCCAGCTTCAACGAAAAGCTTTACAACATGGAGCAGATGCTGGTGGCGGCCGGTTTGGACGTGCTTTCCACCAACGAGGACATCGAAGCCTCCGTGGTGGCCGAGCTGGTGGAGGAGAAATCCCTCAGCATGCGCCGTGAGAAATACCAGACTTCCATGCGGGAGCTGAGAGAGACCCAGCGTCAGAGCGACCAGGAGAAATACGGCCAGCAGTTCACCGAACTGCAGGAAAAGACCAGGTTCCGCTGGGGCGGCAACCGGGACGAGAGCCAGGAAGACCGCGAGAAGCGCATGCAGGAAATGCAGCAGGCCAGGGAAGACCTGATCAGGCAGTATCCCGATTCTTACGCCGCGGCCCAGCTGCAGGCGGAATCCACGGTCTGGAATCTCATGCAGAACAATTACCAGGACGCGCTGAAGACTTACAAAGACATGATGGCATCCGGCAAAGGAGCGGAAGTGGTCAACGAATGGGGCGTGCGCAACTCTACGGGCCTTCAGTATTCTTTGGCCAGCAAGGCCATCGAGGAAGGCGACTACGCCACCGCCCGCAGCATCATGAAGGATCTTGAAAGCAGCAACGACGACATGGTCATGGCCTTTGAGGGCTTCGGCGGCGGCAGAGGCGGCCGCGGAGGACGCGGCGGCAGGCGCGGCGGCGGCTTCAGGATGGAGGACAACCTGATCTCCAAGAACCAGGCGCTCACCAAACTGAACGAAAAGATGAACAACCGCTGACAGGAGGCGCGCAAGCGCCTCTTTTTTTACGCCTCCCACAAAAAGGCCTAATTTTGGTAAAATTCTTTCCTATCTCTTTAACAATCTAGGAAAGATATCGCAAACATATGCAGGAACGAGACGAGATCGGCGCCAGCCTGGCGCGTTTTCACGCGGCGCTCAAGCAATCGGGCAGCGGCCTCAAGGCTTTCACCAGAAAGCAGTACATGGAAAAATGGAGGAGCGAAAGCATCTTCCATGTTTTGAGGATCAGGACGACCATGGTCCAGGCCATGCAGAATTTCCTCAGCGGAAACGGCCTTCTGAACCTGGAGCGGGTCTCCCTTTCCCCGGTGACGGACCCTCTGGCCCACGACATCGAGTATTCTCCGACCATCCGCTACAAAGGGCAGCCTTACAAGACCACGCACTCGATGATCTACTCGAAGTTTTTGGCCTGCACCAACCCCCTTCTGAAGGGCGTCTACATAGACTCCCCGAACATAAGGCTTGAGCTCGAGAGCCCGACCGGCGAACAGCGCGGCCGCTATCTCATCGACTT
>DBWD01000128.1:8153-9309 GCA_002308555.1 bacterium UBP3_UBA1247 | reverse complement strand
GGAAGATTATTTCTATGATATGGCTGTAGGGCGGATAGTTCAGCGTCCGGCGCTCCTCCAGCTCTTTTTTGACGAAGCCGTCCCAGTTGCTTTTGGTGGCGAAAATAAGCGTGGCGTCCTGCGGGGTGAAGGACTGCACGATGGAGCGTCCGGCTTTGGCGCCTCTGCCCGAGCGGCCCACCACCTGGGTGACCAGCTGGAAAGTGCGCTCCCCGGAACGGAAGTCCGGGGTGTTGAGGGAAATGTCGGCGTTCAGGACGCCCACCAGCGTGACATTGTGGAAGTCCAGTCCCTTGGCGATCATCTGGGTCCCTAAGAGAATGTCGAACTCGTGGGCCGCGAAATCGCCCAGGATCTTTTCGTGGGCGCCCCTTTTGTTGGTCGTGTCGCGGTCCATGCGGCCTATCTTCGCTTCCGGGAACATGGCGTGGAGAAGGTTCTCCACTCTCTGGGTCCCGTAGCCCGCGGGCTTGAGCTGGGTCCCGCATTCCTGGCATTTGTAGGGCGGAGCGTAATCCTCGGTGTAGCCGCAGAGGTGGCATTTCAAAAGATCATCCCTCTTGTGGTAGGCCAGAGGAACGGAGCAATTTGGGCACTTTTTAGTTTCGTAGCATTCCGGACAGATGAGCCTGGGAACGTAGCCGCGGCGGTTCAGGAAAAGAATGGCCTGCTCTCTTTTTTCGAGGCATTCCGTCAGGGCGGACTTGAGGGAACGCGAGACGAGCGCGAACTGCGAGGCGACCTGGACTTCCTTGTTGAGGTCTACCAGCTCCGTCTTGATGTCGGCCACGGCGCAGACTCTTTTCTTCAGGCTCAGAAGGGCGTATTTGCCGAGCTGGACGTTGCGGATGCTTTCCAGCGAGGGCGTGGCGGAACCCAGGATGACCGGGCAGTTTTCCAGTTTCGCGCGCATGACCGCCAGATCCCTGGCGTTGTAGTAGGGCGCCTCGCCGTTCTGCTTGTAGCTGCCCTCGTGCTCCTCGTCCACTATGACGCAGCCCAAGTCACTGACGGGCGAGAAGATGGCGGAGCGGGCGCCCACCACCACCCTGGCGCTGCCTTCCCTGATGCGCCACCACTGGTTGTGGCGCTCCTTGTCGCTCTGGGCGCTGTGAAGCACGGCGACCTTGGAGCCGAAGCGGCCGCGGAAGCGGTC
>DBWD01000128.1:6072-8083 GCA_002308555.1 bacterium UBP3_UBA1247 | reverse complement strand
GTCTTGCCGCTGCCGGTGACGCCGTGCAGAAGGAAAGCAGCGAATTCGCCGCGCTTCTCCAGGACTTTTTCCACCGCGCTCTTCTGGTCCTCCGTCAGTTCGGGCGGAATGTTGGGCAGGGCCGCCTCGTCGTCCCTTAGGGACCAGTGCTTCTCCAAGGCGATCTCAAGGATGCCCTGTTTTTCCAGGGCCCGCACGGAAGCGAGGTCGCAGTCCGCCCTTTCCCTCAGTTCCTGCAGGAGGAAGGGCCTTTGCTGATCCGGGGCGGCCGCCCTCAGGGCCAGGCAGCGCAGAAGATTTCTTTTTTTCCAGAAGCGCTCGCTGACGTTCTTGTAAAGCTCTTCCAGCTCCTCCGGGGAACGCTTGATCTTAACCACGTGCACCAAGCCCAGGTCGGTGGCGCGATGGCGGACGGGGGCCGGGAGGAAGCATCTCAAGGCCTGGCCCAGGCCGCAGAAATAATATTCCGAGACGAAGATCGCGAGTTTCATCAGGGGCGGCGTGATCATGGCCACCTTGTCCACCAGGGAGCTGATGTCCTTGAGCTCGATGCCTTCGGGAGGCTTGGGGTCTTCGCCGACGATATAGCCGATCCTCTGGGATCTGCCCAAAGGCGCCATGACCCGCATGCCCATTCTGGCGCCGGTTCTCAAAGGTTCCGGGACGCGATAGGTGTAGTGGGTGTCCAGGTTGGCTTCAAAGGCTACTGCAACGTATTCTGACATGCTTCAATTATAGCAAAGGGGGAACCAGAAAAAAGTCGGTTTTTCAGGCGCTTCGCGTCTCTTTATTCCCGACAGGCGGGGTTTCCCCGAGAGCGAAAAAGCGTCCGGCGTTCTCGTCCGTAAAGCGTTCCGTTTCTCCGAGCGTCAGCCCCGTGATCTCCGCGTAGGCTTCCGCCACTTCCATGACCTGGGCGGGCCGGACGTCGGGAGGTCTGAAAGTGTGCGTGCCGATGTAAGGGCTGTCTGTCTCCAGAAGGACTTTGTCTTTCGGCACGTAAAGGGCCAGCTCCCTGGCTTTCCTGGCGTTAGTCCTGGTCAGGGTGCCGGAAAAACTCACGTAGGCCCCCAAGTCGAGAAACGCCTTCGCCTCCTCTTTGGAACAGGAGCAGCTGTGCAGTACGAAGCGGACCGGCTCGACGGCGAACTGGGCCCTCAGAAGCCCCAGGAGGTCCGAATAGGCCCTTCTGCAGTGAACGACGAGTGGTTTATCGTATTGGGAGGCAAAGGCCGCTTCCCGGGCAAAACAGAGCCTTTGGAGATCCATGTCCGCGTCCGGCGGGAAGGCGTCGAGGCCCACCTCCCCCACCGCCAAACATTTCGGGTGCTTTATCAGCTTTTCCCTCAGGCCTTCCGGCTCCTTGTCGGAAAGGAAGAGCGGGTGGACGCCGACGGCGAAATAAACGTCCTCGTTGTTTTCGGAAACGGTTTTCGCCCTTTCCCAGAAAAGCGGACTGTAGGCGGGAATGAGGAAACGGCTGACGCCGGCTTCCCTGGCGTTTTTCAAAACGTTGCCGAGATCCTGAAAGATCGCCTCGTCCGTCAGGTGGGTATGGACGTCAAACATAAAAGAAATCCTTCCCGTCCTGGACGCGGGAATAGATCAGGCCTTTCTCGAGCAGGCGCTTCAGGATGGCTTCCGTCTCAGCCTTTTCGTAGCCTTTGGCCTCCACCAGGTCTTCCAGGGACATGACGCGGTGGCTCAGGGTCTCCAGGATCTCCTCCTCGCTGACCGCTTTCGCTTCCTTAAGCGGCGCGGAATGGTAGGAGGCGATGACTTCCGCCTTGGGGATGAAGTAGCGGGCCCATTTTTCCATCTCTTCCCTGGGGATGGGCCGGACGTCCTTGTCCGCGGGGGGCCGGACGGCGGTGTTGAGCTGCACGGCGTTGACGCGCAGGCTGCGGGACAAAAGCGAGAGCGCCTGGACCTGGGCCTCGTTGTCGTTTATGCCGGGGACCAGGAAGATCTCCAGATCGACTCTCCCCTTTCCGCGGTATTCCTCGCAGAA
>DBWD01000128.1:1199-6029 GCA_002308555.1 bacterium UBP3_UBA1247 | reverse complement strand
GAAAGTGGCTTCGTCCGCGGCGTCCAGGCTTGGCATGACCACGTCCGCCAGAAGCGCGGCCTTCCTGGCCGCGGGATCGGAAAAGAGCGTGGCGTTGGTGATGAGGCAGCAGGGCAAACCGGTTGTTTCCTTTATGCCCCTGATGATCTTCTCCAGGGAAAGCGCCAGCAAAGGCTCGCCGGAGCCGGCCAGGGTCACGATGTCGGCCTCGTTGCCTTTTTCCTTCCAGTCTTTCAGCTCGGCCAAAACTTCTTCCGGGGAAAAGAAATCCCGGCGCTCCTTCGTAAGGGTCGTGGTGCGGCCGCACTCGCAGTAAACGCAGTCCAGGGTGCAGGTCTTGAAGGGCAGAAGGTCGACGCCCAGGGAGCGGCCCAGGCGGCGGGAGGCCACGGGGCCGAAAATGTGCTTGTATTTCGCGGCGCCCATCAGGCCTCCTTGTTCTGCTCGAGATACTTTACGACCTGGGTGACGTCGCTCCAGACTTTCCTTCTGACCTCGATGGTGTATTCCCTCAAAATGTATGAGGGATGGTAGGTGGGCATGACGGGTATGGCCATGCCGTCTATCCTCAGGGTGTGGAAGGAGCCCCGGAGGGCGTTGATGCCCGATTTGGTGTTCAGAAGATAGCGGGAGGCGAAGGCCCCCAGCGCGATTATGACTTTCGGCCTTACGATCTTTATCTGCCAGGCCAGGGCCGGCGTGCAGCAGTCTATCTCGTTGGGCTGGGGATCGCGGTTCATGGGCGGCCGGCATTTCAGGACGTTGGCGATGTAGACGCTTTTCCTGGGGATCTTCATGCCCTTCTCGATGATGTCGGTGAGAAGCTGGCCGGCCCGGCCGACGAAAGGCTCGCCCTGAAGGTCCTCGTCCTCGCCCGGCGCCTCGCCGATGAACATGATCTTGGCCTCGGGGTCGCCGGAGCCGAAGACCAGGTTGTGGCGGTCCTTGAACAGCGGGCACTGGCGGCAGGCCAGCATGTATTCCCTAAGCTGGGACAGGTTTTCTATCTTGCTCCGCCCGCCGGGCTGGAAAGGCGGCCGGAATTTCGATGCGGTCTCCGGGGCCGCGTTCGCCCCGGGCTTGGAAGCCTGGGCGGCCCCGCCGTTCCCCGCCGCCGCTTTCCTGGCCGCCGCCAATTTTTTCAGAAAAGCCTCCCTGTCCCCCGGCTCCGGCGGAAGCGTGCTGGGCGCGATCTTGTCCCAGCGGCCCAGGGTCATCTCCTGGCGGAGATAATCCTCTATGAGGGGTATGAGGGAGGGGTTGCTCATTTATCCTCTTTCTCTTCCGTTTCGCCCCGGCGCCTGACGCCCCAGAGGCGCGTCACGTCCAGAACGCCGAACTTTTTAAAGCCCAGGAGAATGATGATGGTCAGGACCACCAGGATTATGCCGGCGTACTGGTTGCTGCGCAAGGAAAGCGCCAGGGCCGCCAGGCCCAGCAGCAGGCAGAAGCCGTAGAGCACCAGCACGGTCTCGGGATGCGTCAGCCCGCTGTACATGATCTTGTGGTGGATGTGCTGGGCGTCGGACTGGAAGGGGTTGCCCCTTCTGGCCGTGCGCCGCAGGAAAGCCAGGGTGGTGTCGAGAATGGGAAGGCCGAGGGCGATCAGGGGGACCAAAAGCGCCACGCTGGTGGCGCTGATCTGCGAGCTTCTGATGGCCATGCAGGCCACCAGGAAGCCGAGGAATAGCGCGCCCCCGTCCCCCAGAAAGATCTTGGCGGGATAAAAATTGTAGCGCAGGAATCCCAGGACGGCGCCCAAAACGATGGCGCAGATGACGCTGGGGAAAATGAAAAGCGTGAACTGCTCGGGCCTGGTGTGCGTCAGGATCTGGGAATTGACGAAAATTACCGCCGCCACGATGAAGATTATGCCGCCGCACAGCCCGTCCAGGCCGTCGGAAAGGTTGATGGCGTTGGTGATGCCCACCAGCCAGATGAGCGTGAAGGCGATGGCCATCCAGGGATAGAAATCCAGGGTCGGCCCGAAGGGGTTAGTGATCTTGGCGATGACCACCCCGTTGCCTATGACCAGGCAGCTGGCGATGATCTGGAAAACGAACTTGGTCGCCCAGTTCAGCTGCAGAAGGTCGTCCACCACGCCCAGGACGCCCACTATGAGAAGTCCGGCGAAGATGGCGATGGTCTGGGGCTGGGCAAATTCCTTGGCCACCCCGGGATGCAGCAAAGCCGCGAGGCCCGCCGTCAGCGCGAAAGCGATGATCAGCGCCACCCCGCCCAGACGCGGGATCTGCCTGCCGCCCACATGGCGTCCGCCCACCGGCCCGAAGAGTTTCTTCTTCAGGGTGAAGGCCAGGACCAGCTTGGTGAGAAGCCAGGTCGCGAGGAGGGCGAACAGGAAGAGCGTCACGTAGAGCGCCGGCTTTATCTCGCCCTGGGGCGTGGAGAATAGCGCGTGGATCTTGTCCATATCACTTGCCGGAACTGAGCGCTTTTACGCACTCGCTGGTGTAGGCTTTGGAGACGCTCATGGTGTCCTTCATGATGGGTTCCTGGGCCCTGAGCCAGGCGTTGCCCGCCGGACTCTGGTAGAAATCCAGGAGCGCCTGGACGGTCTCCTTGCTGAGATGGCGCTCGTAGACAGGGACGACGCGCCGCAGAAGCTCCTCGGTCTTGATGGAGCTCCTCAGGCTGCCCCTGATCTCGGGAGGCATGGAAGCCACGATGCTGTTGATGGAAAAGTCCAGCGTGCCGTACATATCCGTAACGAACATGAGCTTCTCCACCAGTTCGCGTTTTTCCTTGGCTTCCAGATTAACGAAGCCGGCTTTCTGGGCGAAAAGCAGGGAGGCTCCCCCCAGCAAGAAAAATACGACGGCTAATAAGATTCGGCGCATAAACGCTCCTCTTGTTTTATTTTCCGCCCGCCAGGCAAGGCGGGCGGAAAAAAGTTTATTGCTGCGTGACTTCCGCCTTGGAGACGACGAAGCGCAGGGTCTTTTCCTGCAGGATGCCGGTCCTCAGCTCGTCCAGCTTGCCGGATTGCTCGAACATCCTGAAGACCCAGTTGACGTCGCGGCCGAACATCCTGGCGTACTGCTCCAGGCGCGGCATGACGTCGTCGGCGGTAAGGACGATCTTCTCTTTCTCGGCGATGTAGGAGAGCAGGAAGTCAGCGTTGAGATCCAGCTTGGCTTTCTCCTCGCACTGGGGCCTGAGCTTTTCAGCCTCGTCCTTGATCTCCTCCTGCTTCAGGCCGCCGCGCAGCTTGTTCTCCAGTTCGCGGCGCAGGTTGGCGTTGGTCTGAAGGGTCACGTAATACGGGGGCAGGGGCAGCGGGTTGTTCTTGACCAGCAGTTCCCTGGCCAGTTCGCAGAGGCGGTTCTGCTCAACTTCGGCCTTGTTCTGGGTGAAGGCTTCCTTCACCTTGCCGCGCAGCTCGTCCAGGGTCTTGATGTTGGGGTCGATCTTGGCAGCCAGCTCGTCGTTGATCTCCGGGACCACGCGTTCCCTGATGCTCTCGACGGAAACGGTGAACTCCAGTTCCTTGTCGGCGTAATCCTTCATGAAGAATTCCGGGCCGGCGTTCAGCTTGAAGCTTCTCTCCTCGCCCTTCTTCATGCCAGCTATCTCGGCGCAGAAGCCCGGCGCGGGGGTCTTGCGGTCCTGGGCGACTTCCACCCAGGAGGATTCTCTCTTGAAGACCTCTTTGCCGCCGCAATAAGCCTTGTAGCTGCAGACGGCCCAGTCGCCGAACTGAGCCGGGCGGTCAGTCTTGATCTCCTCGTAGGTGGCGAAGCGCTCCGCGGCGTTGGCGATCTCTTTCTCGACTTCCTCGTCCGTCACTTCCGCCTTGCGGCCTTTCAGCTTCAGGCCTTCGTACTGGACGTTCTCGACCTTGGGGGCCACCTCGAATTCCACGGTGAAAGTGAAGTCGCCTTCCTGGGGGTAGGTGAGCTTCTCATCCATCTTGAGCTCGGTGACCATGTTGAGACGGTACTGTTTCACCAGGCTTTTCACCACCTTCTCGATGGTGTCGCTCATGGCTTCCTGTTCGAAATATTCCCTGAACTTGGCCTCCACCATGGCGCGGGGGGCTTTGCCGCGGCGGAAACCGGGCAGTTCTATGAGTTTGCTGTTTTTCGCGAAGGAGCTTTCGTAAGCGGCCTTGAGGTCTTCGCTGCCGACGGTGGCTTTCACCACCACTTCGCAGGGGGTCTTGGTTGAGATTTCAGCTTTGATTGCCATAAATTTCTAATTTTGTTTTTGGTTATATTTAAGTTTATTATTTTTCCGTTTCATCTTCACCGGTAAGCAGTTCTCCCTGGGAGGGCTCCTCCGGAGCGCCGTCCAGGTTCAGCTCGCCGTTCTGCATCTGGGGCTCGCCCTCATCCACGTTTTCCAGACCGGTGGTGAAGACTCTGGCCGCGGCCACGAGGGAATCGCCCTCGTCGAGCCTGGCGGCCATGACGCCCTGGGTGTTGCGGCCGATCTCGCGGAACTCGCCGGCGCGGGTCCTGATGAGCTGCCCGCCCTGGGTCACCATGACGATCTCGGTAGTCGCGTCCACCGTGAAGGCGGAGACCACCTTGCCGTTGCGCTCGGTGGTCTTGATGGCGATCAAGCCCTTGCCGGCGCGGCGCTGGATGTGGTATTCGTGGAAGGTCGTGCGCTTGCCGTAGCCCTGCTCCGTCAGCACCAGCACGCTGGTGTTCTCGTCGCTGACCACTTCCATACCGATGACGTAGTCGTTGTTCTCCAGCTTGATGCCTCTGACGCCCTTGGTGTTGCGTCCCAGATCCCTGGCGTCCTGCTCGCTGAAGCGGATGGACATGCCGTTGCGGGTGAAGAGAATGACGTCGTCGTTGC
>DBWD01000128.1:0-1152 GCA_002308555.1 bacterium UBP3_UBA1247 | reverse complement strand
GCCGCTCTTGCGCATATTGCGGAACTCGTTGAGTTTCGTCTTCTTGACCACGCCCTTCCTGGTGCAGAGGATGATGCTCTGGGTGTCGTTGAAGCCCGTCACGCGGAGGATCGCGGAGATCTTCTCGCCGCTTTCCACCTGCAGCAGGTTGACGATGGCCTTGCCGCGGGAATCACGCGGCATCTGCGGAATCTCGTAGGCCTTCAGCCAGTAGACCTTGCCGGCGCTGGTGAAGAAGAAGAGGTAGTCGTGGGTGGAAGCCGTGAAGACCTGCTCCACGAAATCCTCTTCCTTGGTGCCCACGCCCCTGATGCCGGAGCCGCCTCTGTGCTGGCTTCTGAAAGCCGAGACCGGGCAGCGTTTGATGTAGCCGGAGTGCGTCACGGTGATGACCGTGGTCTCGTTGGCGATCAGGTCTTCCATCTTGAGGTCGTCCGCGGAGCCCGCCAAAGCGGTGCGGCGCTCGTCGCTGTAGCGCTTCTTGAGGTCTTCCAGTTCGTCGATGATGAGGCCGATCAGGACCTTCTCGTCGCTAAGCACGCTCTTCAGGAAAGCGATCTCTTTCTCGAGCTCTTTCAGTTCGTCTTCCAGCTTTCCTCTTTCGAGGCCGGTCAGCTGATAGAGTCGCATGTCTAAGATGGCGACGGCCTGGGGCTCGGTGAAGCCCAGCTTGTTGATGAGGCCCACACGCGCTTCCTCGCGGTCCTTGCTGCCCCTGATCAGGGCCACGACCTTGTCGATGATATCCAGAGCCTTCAGGAAGCCTTCCACCACGTGGGCGCGCTTCTCGGCCTTGGCCAGGTCGAAGGCGGATCTTCTGGTCACCACTTCTTTCCTGTGGTTGACGAAGCTGTGCAGGCACTGCTTCAGGCCCACCGTCCTGGGCTGGCCGTCCTCGATGGCAATCAGGATCGCGCCGAAGGTCATCTGCAGCTGAGTGTGCTTGTAGAGCTGGTTCAGGACCACGTCGGGTATCTCGCCTCTCTTAAGCTCCACCACGATGCGGATGCCTTCCTTGCTGGATTCGTCCCTCAGGTCGGAGATGCCGGTGATCTTCTTGTCGTTCACCAGGTCGGCGATGGAGGTCACCAGATTCGCCTTGTTGACGGTATAGGGTATCTCGGTGATGACGATGTTGTCTTTGCCCATCTT
>DBWD01000028.1:6036-6211 GCA_002308555.1 bacterium UBP3_UBA1247 | reverse complement strand
AGCGTGAAAACTATGGTCAAGAAAACGAAACTTAAAAAAGAATTCCTTCAGAAACTTCAGAAGGCTCTCCTGAAGAAGCGCGCCCGCATCACCGGCAACGTGGAGAAGCTGGAATCGGAATCCTTCATGAATTCCCAGAAAGATTTCAGCGGCGACATTTCCGGCTACAAGACCC
>DBWD01000028.1:5317-5922 GCA_002308555.1 bacterium UBP3_UBA1247 | reverse complement strand
CCATCTGCGGGAAGCCAATTCCCGAGGCCCGTCTGGAAGCCATACCCGAAGCGGAACTTTGCCTTAGCTGCGCCGACAAGCAATGAGCGAACGCTGGAAAAGACTGGCTACGCCGCTTTACCTGGCGGCGTCCGCTGCCATCGTCGACCAGCTTAGCAAATTCGCCGTAAGGAGCTTTCTGGAAAGGGACGAGGTCATCGCCGTGCTGCCCTGTTTCAACCTGACCTTCAGGCTGAATCCCGGCGTGGCCTTCAGCATGCTGGACAACATCAACTACGGCCATTACATCCTGGCCTTCGTGGCGCTGCTGGTGATCCTTTTCATCATTTCCCTTTTCTGGAGGAACAAGGCGCCCAAGAGCAAAGTCGGCGTGGCGGCCCTGGGGCTCATCATGGGAGGCGCTTTCGGCAACATGGTGGACAGGCTTCTGCCGCCCTACTATTCCGTGGTGGACTTCCTGGACTTTTATTGGCAAAATTACCATTGGCCGGCCTTCAACATCGCCGACTGCTGCATCACCGTGAGCGCCCTGCTCCTGCTGGTGGTCTGCTGGCGCGAGGACGGGCCGGGGAAAAAGGAGCGGGCATGAAACTTGACTACGACGG
>DBWD01000028.1:161-5235 GCA_002308555.1 bacterium UBP3_UBA1247 | reverse complement strand
CCGAGGGCGCCCTGGCCAAGGCCGCCAGGGAACTGGGGCAGGGCTGGAAAGTCTCGCCCTGCGTCAGGCTCGAGCCCCGGGCGACCTTCACGGTCGCGGAAATAGAGGGCCCCGGCGCGCTGAAGCACATGTGGATGACCGTGGACCAGCGCTTCTACCGCCAGCTAATACTGAGGATCTTCTGGGACGGGGAAAAGGAGCCTTCCGTCTGCGTCCCGCTGGGCGATTTCTTCTGCCACGGCTGGTGCGAGAGGACCTATGTCAATTCCGTGCCGGTGGCCGTCAATCCCAGCGGCGGCTTCAACTGCTATTGGGAGATGCCCTTCCGGAAGTCCTGCCTGATCACGCTGGAAAACCTTTCCGAGGAGTCGCCGGAATTTTTCTATCAGATAAACTACGTCCTCACAGAGATCCCGGAGGACAGGGCCTACTTCCACGCCCAGTGGCGGAGGATGAACCCCACCAGGGAAAAAGAGGAGTACGTCATATTGGACGACGTCAAAGGCAGGGGACAGTACGTTGGCACCTACGCGGCCTGGCAGCCCAACAGCAACGGCTGGTGGGGCGAGGGCGAGGTGAAATTCTTCCTGGACGGCGACGCTGAATTCCCCACCATCTGCACCACCGGCACCGAGGATTATTTCGGCGGCGCCTGGGGCTTCACGGACAATACTTTTAAAAATTACCAGGAGTTCAGCTCGCCCTACTGCGGGCTGCCCCAGATCATCCGCCCGGACGGCTTCACCAAGGCCAATCTGCGCTTCGGCATGTACCGCTGGCATATCTGCGACCCCATCCGCTTCAGGGAGGAGCTCAGGGTCACCATGCAGGCCCTTGGCTGGCGAAATAAGGGCCGTTTCCTGCCCCTGAAGGACGACATAGCCACCGTGGCCTACTGGTACCAGACTGAGCCTCACAGGCCCTTCAGGCAGGATCTGAGCCCCGACCATCTGGAAGTAATTTGAACGGAACAAAAGAGAGCAAGAATATGAAGATCGAAAACAACGCGAAATTTCTCATCATTGGCGATTCCATCGGCGATTTCGGCAGGGCCCGCCCCGTGGGCGAAGGCCTGCACGCCGGATTGGGAACCGGTTTCCCCAGGCTGCTGGATTCCATCCTGCGGCTGGACGCTCCCGAAAAACGGATCCGCGTCGTGAACATGTGCAACAGCGGCGACACCTCCAGGGATCTTCTGGCCCGCTTCCAAAGCGACGTCCTGGACCTGGCGCCGGACTACCTCTGCGTCGAGATCGGCATCAACGACGTCTGGCGCCATTTCGACGAGCCCTACCGCGGCGAGACTTTCATCAGCAGGGAAGAATACGGCGCGAACCTCAGGAAAATGGCCTCTCTGGCCAAGGTGAAAGGGCTTTTCTTCATCTCGCCCTTCCTGATGGAGCCGAACACTTCCGATCCTTTCCGGGCCATGATGGACGAATACGGAGCGGAGATGCGCAGGGTGGCGGAAAGCGTGGGCGGCGTCTTCATAGATATCCAGAAGGAAATGGACGCCTACTTCAAGAATTTCCACCCCGTGTCCATGAGCTGGGACCACGTGCATCCTGATCCCACGGGACACCTTCTGATCGCCCGGGCCGTGGCCAGGGCCATGGAGATCTGATCTTTCCTAGGGCGCCAGCAGCCCGAAGAACAGGAAGGCTCCCAGAGCCTTGCGGGAAAGCTCGCTTTTTTCCTGGTCCGTCAGTGCTTTGCGATCCGCGTTCGCGGGCTTCTTGACCGGATCGCTCTTCTTGGCCGCCACGTTTTGTTTGGCGGGTATGCTGCGGCCCTGGGCGTCCTCGTAGGCGATCTTTTCGGAGTAGACTTCCGGATGGGCGGCTATGAAGGTGTCGAAGGTCTTGCTCCCCAGGATCCGCTGGACCGCCACGGGACGCTTGACGGTGTTTTTGAAGGGCAGCCACCAAGAGAAATTGTAGGAGCCGAATTTGGCGTTGACCGCCGAGGACTGGAGCCGTATGGCTTTGGTCCTTTTGTTTATGAGGGGTTTGCCGCTCTCGTCCCTGGTGTTGAAATAAATGTCCACGTTGAGCTCGGGGCAGTCGAAGGAAATGTCCCTGGGGAGCTTCAGGTCGCTGACGCATTTGCAGGGTTTGGTCTTCACGCCGCTGGAACTGAGCAGCGTGAAGTGGTCGGCGATGTTCCGCGGGATGTTGACCGCCTCGTGCTGGTCGATGAAATTGTTGCGCAGCTGGAAGGTCAGGCGGAAACCGTAGCCGTTGTTCATGAACTTGCGGTACTCGCCCTGCCATTTTTTCATGAACTCGAAGCGCTTGTCGTTGGCCGGCTGCTCCTTGAAAAGAAGCTCCGCCAGTTCCGCCTCGGCCAGGAGCGGGCGGATCACCACGATGACGCTTTTCAGATAGTTGGTCTGGTTGAAAACGCAGGCCACGCTGTCGCGGTAATCCATAAGCTGCTCCTGAAGCGTGGGGGCGCGGCCGGCGGACGTCCCGAGATCGTCCTGAACGTCCTCTTCCTCGGCGAGGAGGGGGAGGGGCGCCAGGAGCAGAAGGAGGGCGAATGTCAGAAGGCGGCGCTTCTTCATCCTCAGGCCTCCGGCTTGGTCTGTTCGGATTCGCTGGACTGCAGCATGCAAAGCTTGTAGTAGATGCCGTCCTCGTTCTTGATGAGCTCGTCATGGGAGCCCATTTCCTTGACCTTGCCGTCCTTGAGGACGATGATGCGGTCGGCGTGCCTGATGGTGGAGAGGCGGTGGGCGATGGCGATGACGGTGCGGTTCTCCACCAGGTTGTCGATGGCTTCCTGCACCAGCCTCTCGCTTTCCGTGTCAAGGGCGGAGGTGGCCTCGTCCAGGATCAGGATGGAGGGGTTCTTGAAGATGGCGCGGGCGATGGCCAGGCGCTGGCGCTGGCCGCCGGACAAGCGGACGCCGTGCTCGCCGATGATGGTGTCGTAGCCCTCGGGCATCTCCATGATGAACTCGTGGGCGTTGGCGGCCATGGCGGCGGCCTGGACGTCGGTCAGGCTGTATTTCCTAAGGCCGTAGGCGATGTTGCCGGCGATGGTGTTGTTGAAAAGGATGGTGTCCTGGGAGACCATGCCCATCTGGCCCCTGAGGGAGGAGAAGGAAAGGTCTTTCACGTCTATGCCGTCGATGGAGACTTTGCCTTCCGTGCAGTCGTAGAAGCGGGGGATGAGGTTGGCGATGGTGGTCTTGCCGGAGCCGGAGGGACCGACCAGGGCGATCATCTCGCCGGGCTTGATGGTCAGGTTGAAGTCGTCGATGACCTTGCCCTCCTCCTCGTCATAGGAGAAGCTCACGTGCTCGAACTTGAGCTCTTTCTCCATGGGGGGCGCTTCCACGGGGTTCTCGCGCTCCCTGATCTCCGGCACGGTGTCCAAAACTTCGTAGATGCGGTTCAGGGCGGCCTTGGAGCGCTGGATGACGTTGTTCAGTTTGCCGATGCTGCGGAAGGGCTTGATGGAAAGGAGCAGGATGGTCAGGTAGGCGATGATGGCGCCGATGGTGGCCTCGCCGGTCATGACGGAGATCAGAAGCAGGCTGCCCACCACGATGAGGCACAAAACGCCGGCCAGCTCCGTCAGAGGGCTGACCATGACGTCGTTCCTGATGCCGGCCATGCGCTGCTCGTAATATTTCCTAAGCTGCCGGTCGAAGCGCTTGATCTCGTATTCCTCGGTGTTGAAGGCCCTGACGATCCTGATGCCCGTGATGGTCTCCTGCAGGATGGAAACGATGTCCGCGATCTTCTCCTGGGTCTTCTTGGAGATCTTCCTGATCCTCTGGCCGATTATTATGATGGGGGCCATGATGAGGGGCAGGAAGACGGCGCAGAAGATGGAGACCTTCCAGTTGATGGCCAGCAGCATGCAGGCTATAAAGGGCAGGGAGGAGATCTCGGCCACGGAGTCCGCCAGGCGCGCGGAAAGCGTGGCCTGCACCACGTTCACGTCGTTGGTGATGCGGGAAATGAGGTCGCCGGTGCGGTTCACGTTGAAGTAGCGGATGGGCAGCTCCTGCAGTTTGCGGTACATCATGTCCATCAGCTTGCAGACCATGCTTTGCGAGACGCCCTCCATGACCAGGTGCAGGGAGACGGAGAAGAAGACCCTAAGGAGGATCATCAGCAGAATGAAGACCAGAAGCGAGCGGGCCAGCTTGGTGGGGTTGACGGCGTTCAGCTTCTCCACGTAGACGTCCACTTTCGCCATGATGCCTTCCGGGATGACCTGTCTGGTGGAGTCCGGGATCCTGATGAGATACTTGTCCTCTTTGGAGGCCTCCTCCTTCTTCTGGCCTTCGCTGAGCTTTTCGTCCAGCTTCAGCTTGGCGGAAAGATAGTTGTTGGTCAGCGGCCTGGCCGACCAGTAGCGGGAGACCTTGCACATCCACTCCGGCACTTCCTCGCGGTCGCTCGACGTGAGGGCGGGGAGGATGCGGTCGGCGAAGGGCGCGATGGTGCCGACGCTGGCGAACTGCGTGAGGTTCACGCCGATCATGCAGACGACTCCCAGCAGCAGCTGGAACTTGTACCTCAGGGCCAGTTTGGCAAATCGTAAAAAGGGACTCTTCATCTCGTGTAAAAATGGTGCGCCAGGCGGGATTCGAACCCACAGCCTTCGGCTCCGGAGGCCGACGCTCTATCCAGTTGGGCTACTGGCGCAGTGTTTTTCATTTTCAGGCGGTGACTACTTTTGAAAGATCTGCGATCTTCGTCTGGATGGTGTCGCTGATGCTCTTCAGGACAGCGAGTCTGTTGGAGGCCACCGATTTGTCATCGGCGTATATTCTCACAAAGGTGAAGAATTTGTCAAGCGGCTCGGCCACCTTGGAGGCGATGAGCTTGACGGCCTTGCCGAACTCGCAGTTCTCGAGAAGCGCGTGGGCTTCGGGCTTGACGCTTTCCCAGGCGGACCAGAGCTCTTTTTCCTCCTTCTCGGTGAAGAGCGCGGGGTCGACTTCGGCGGCCGCCTTGCCTTTCTTCTCGTCTTTGGCGATGTTGACGCAGCGCGTCAGCATGTTGCAAAGCGTCAGGAATTCGGGATCCTTCTTCATTTCCTGAAGCTCCTT